>JBGQHD010000643.1:0-3897 GCA_041497795.1 Planctomycetia bacterium | reverse complement strand
CCGCCGATGCCGCGGCCGCCGCCGACCGGGCCGTTTGATGTCTCGGAGAGCGACCCGCTGCCGCTGACGGTGGGCGATTCGCCGCTGACCGACGGTCTCTCTCTCTCCAGCCAATCATCAGCCGCCAAGCCGCTGGCTCGCCGCCGCATGAGCACCGCCCAGCAGGCCGCCATCGCCGGCGGCGTGCTGGGCGTCTTGCTGGTCGTGGTGGTCGCCGTCGTAATCTCCAGGCGCGGCGGTTCGACCACGGCCGAGAATCCCAAGGGCAAGTCGGACCCGCAGGGCAAGAAGACGCCGGCCGAGGAGATCAAGACGCCGTTCGCCGATCCTGGCACGAAGTGGCCGCCGGACACCAACGCAGAGAGCTTCGATGCGGACCCGCTGAAGGGACCTCCAAACGGCGGGCCGGTGCTGCGCCTCGCGGGGCGAGATCACGTCGAGCTGGCCGACACGTCCGACGTGCTGTCGAGCCGCGACTACGTGTGGATCGACGATGCCGTGCCGCCAGGTGCTCGGCTGGATGGCACCTGGGAATGGGTCACGAAGCCGCAACCGGTGTTCAGCGGCGAGAAATCGATACGCCGCTCCGGGACCGGCACCAGCCAGCAGTTCTTCGCGGGCGCGGAGCCGCGGCTGACTATCGGCGAAGGCGACCGGTACTTTGCCTACGTGTACCTCGATCCCCAAGACCCGCCCAAGACGATCATGCTGCAATGGCTGAACGGCGATTGGCACCGCGCCTTTTGGGGTGAGGACAAGCTTGAAATGCGTGACTTCGGCGAGGCAAATACGCCCCGCCGATGGCACATGGGCCCGCTGCCCAAAACGGGAGAGTGGGTGCGCCTCGAAATGCCGGTCGAAAAGGTCGGCTGGAAGCCGGGGCTTCAGATTCACGGCTGGGCATTCACGCAATTTGACGGCACAGCGTATTGGGACCGCGCCGGCATCGTCACCCGCACACTGCAGCCTGGCATGTCATTCAGCCTGCTGGGCGACTTGCCGATCACCGCCGAGGCGCTAGTGCGGATCAATCCGGCCAAGTCGCCCGTCTACCTGATGGGCAATCTCGCCGAGGGAGGCGTTCATCCCGACATGCCGCCCAGCACTTCGCAGGGCTGGGCCTTGTTGCACGGCCGGCAACTACGAGCCGGCGACGCCCCAGAAAGCACTGGTCTCTTCCTGCAAGTGGCCGGCAAGCTGCACCTGTGCCCGGCGTCGGAAATGAACGACCAGTGGCACCACGTCGCCGTCTGCCTCGAGCCGGGTCCGACGACCGCCGCGTATCGCGTGTTCTTGGACGGCAAGCAGGTGCTGTCGGTCGATGTCCCCGCGCGTGAGCAAGGCAAGAGCCCCGCCAACGTGTGCCTCGGCAGCCCGCGCTGGCTGCCGAAAGACGTGGGCACGGAAGGCGAGCTGTCCGTGTATGGCTTCCGGCTGTCTTCGACGGCGCGTTATGCGACGACGTTCAAGCCAACGGTTCTAAAGCCCGACGACAAGACCCTCGCTGCTTTGGACTTCAGCGACGGGCAAGGCGACTTGCTGGCAGATGCGTCGGGCAAGGGGCACGATGGCCGCATTGCTGGTGGCCATTGGATCGGCCCGGATGGCGCCGTCGCGCCGGTGACGAAGGCAGAGGACGGCGTGTATCTGGACGACCTCAAGGAAGTGGAGTTTTCCGTCGGCCACGCGACGCTCGTGAAGCACGGGGACCGGTACGGCGAGCGAATGACGTTTCGGGGCAAGCACTATCCTCATTCGCTCGGTTCGCACCCGCCGAGCAATGGCGCCTCCCACGTGACCTATGCGTTGAACGGCGAGTTTACGACGTTCCGGGCGACGGCGGCACTGCTCGAGCACGAAGGTTGGGAGATGACCAAGGTCCCACTCACCTTCAAAGTTATCGGCGACGACAAGGAACTGTGGTCCAAGCCAATTCAGCGTCACGGCACCTCAGAAGATTGCTCGGTAAGCGTAGCCGGCGTGAAGACGCTGCGCCTTGAAGTCGATTGTCCCGGCTTTAACGGTGCCGCGAGTTCGTTCTGGCTGATGCCGCGGCTCGCGAGGAGGAATGCGTCTGCGGAATCAGCGGGTAACCTCGTCTATCTAGACGATCTGACGGAGACCGATTTCAAAGTCGGCCCCGGCACGTTGGGGAAACACGGAGATACCGGACACAAGGCCCTTGGCATACCCGACGGCATCGTTTCGTTCCAGGGCCGCAAATACATACATGCCGTCTGCATGCATCCTGGAAGCGGCGAAGTGGCATACGCCACTTACAAACTCAACGGGCAATTTGCTTCCTTCCGCGCCTCAGCCGGGCTCTTGGATCTGGTAGCGGGCGAAGTGCGCACCGCGGTTACATTCAAGCTCATTGCCGATGGCAAGGAGCTTTGGACGTCTCAACCGATCG
This sequence comes from Planctomycetia bacterium, assembly GCA_041497795.1. Lineage (GTDB taxonomy): Bacteria > Planctomycetota > Planctomycetia > Pirellulales > S012-138 > JBGQHD01. The sequence goes on along the minus strand of JBGQHD010000643.1, from coordinate 1,484 downwards.
ATCGCCCCGGCGCCGGTCAAGCATGCTCGGTCGATCTTCGCGGGGTGAAGACGCTCAAGATCGAGGTCCACAGTTCCGGGGATCACAGTGGACAATATGCGGCGTGGCTGAACCCGATCTTGAGCAAGACTGCCTCGGGCGAATCAACAGAGAAGCTTGTTTACTTGGACGATCTCACGGAGGTGGAGTCCAAGGTCGGCGTCGGTGTGCTCGGCAAGCACGGCGAGCGCGGATACACGGGAACCGGCGTGCCGGACAGCAAGGTTGTGTTCCGAGGGCGCAACTATGCGCATGCGCTTTCCACTCACCCAGCCGCCGGCCAAGTCGCTTACGTTGCTTATAAGCTGGATGGCAAGTTTGCTTCGCTCCGCGCCATGGCCTCGATCATGGACGGTGTGCCGGGCTATCCGGTGCGGACGGCCGTCACGTTTAAGGTAACAGGCGACGGCAAGGTGCTGTGGACATCAGAGCCGATTGATCGCGCGGGTGCGGGCCAACCGTGCTCGCTCGACATCAAGGGTGTCAAGATGTTGAGGCTCGAGGTGCACAGTTCCGGAGACAACGCTTTTCAGGCCGCAGCATGGCTTGAGCCCATGCTGATCCCCAGGAAGATCGAACATGGCACCGTGCCGCCAGACGCCGAATTAGACAAAGCCCGCCAGCAGGTCAAGGAGATGCTTCCGGCCGACTTTGCTGACTCGTCGGCGGCGCTCAAGCTCGCGCTGGCTCGCAAGTTCTTGAGCCGGGCGGCGGGGGGCGAGGATGCCGCGGCGGTGCGGTATGCGCTGCTGCTGGAGGTCCGGGAGATTGCCTTGCAGCTCGTCGATCTGGAGCTGGCCAAACAGGCGAATACGCAGTTGGGCGAGACGTTTGACGTCGATCGCGCGGCCCATTCGCTCGACGTGCTCAATCGCCTGGCAGCCGCCAACGTGCCGGCCGAGAAGCGGAAGGTGCTGATCGATGCCCTGGTCGAGGCGACCGAGGAAGCCGTGGCCAACGATCAGCTCGCCGGCGCCGCCGACCTGGCCGAGCTGACCTTCAAGACCGCCGGCAAGTTCCGCGAGCAGCTCCGGAGAGCCACGGCCCTGCGCGACCGTGTCGCACAGTTCCGTGCCTGGACCACCGAAGCCGACGCGGCCGCCAAAACGCTAGCAGAGAAGCCCGGCGACGGAGCCGCGAGCACGGCCGTCGGCCTCCATCTGTGCTTCGTCCGCGGCGATTGGGAGCAAGGCCTGCCGCTCCTGGCCAAAAGCGACAATGCCAAGCTGAAATCCGCCGCGCAGCTCGAACTCGCGCAGCCGAGTGCCGCCGAACAGCAAGCGGTGCTCGGCGAAGCCTGGTGGGAAGTCGCTAACGCGGCCACCGGCACGCCGCGCTTGCTCTATCAGCAGCGGTCGCGGCACTGGTACGAGCAAGCCATCAAGGGGCTCGGCGGCGCAGCGAAGGGCGCCGTCGAAAAGCGACTGGTGATTCTGGAAAAGGCT
>JBGQHD010000642.1:0-3897 GCA_041497795.1 Planctomycetia bacterium | reverse complement strand
CTTACGAGCGGCTCGTGAATCGGCTGCTCGACTCGCCGCACTACGGCGAGCGCTGGGCGCGGCACTGGTTGGACGTGGTTCGTTACGCCGAGACGACGGCCAACGATGCCAACTGCGTAATGCGATATGCCTGGCGATATCGCAACTACGTGATCGACGCCTTCAACGGCGATCTGCCCTACGATCAGTTTCTCGTCGAGCAGATGGCGGGCGACTTGCTGCCGCCGTCGGCCGATCCGGCCGAGCAGGCGCGGCGTATCATCGCCACCGGGTTTTTGATGGTCGGGCCTAAGGCGCTGGCCGAGACCGACAAGGAGCAATCGCGGCTCGACATCGTGGACGACCAGATCGACGTCACCGGCCGGGCGCTGCTCGGGCTGACCTTGTCGTGCGCCCGCTGCCACGACCACAAGTTCGACGCAATCCGGGCGACGGACTACTACGGGCTCGCCGGCATCTTCCGCAGCACCGAGCCGTTCATGGACGAGAGCCGGAACGCTTCGATGTGGTGGGAGTTCCCCTTGCCCGACGCTGCCGGCGCCACGGCGGACAAGCCCTTCGTCGTCATGGCTCCGAAGGAAACGTTGCCTCGCGACTTGCGCGTTCACCTGCGCGGCAATCGCTTCACGCTGGGAGACATCGCCCCGCGCGGGTTCTTGCAGGTCATCGTTCCGCAGCGGCCACAGATTGCGGGCAACCACAGCGGCCGGCTCGAACTGGCTCGCTGGATTGCCAGCCCGACGAACCCGCTCACCGCGCGAGTGATGGTGAACCGACTCTGGCAGCATCATTTCGGCCGGGGCCTGGTGGCGACGAGCGACAATTTCGGCACGCGCGGCGAGCGGCCGTCGCATCCCGAGTTGCTTGACTACCTCGCCGCCGAGTTCGTGCGAAGCGGTTGGTCGATCAAGCACATGCAGCGGCTGATCGTGCTCTCCAGCACGTACCAGCAAGCGAGCCGGGTCACGAGCCCTCAGCCGCGTGGAGTGAGCAAAACCGATTCGCCTGGCTCTCCAGGCTCGGCTCTCGACCCACGCCTGGCGGCCGATCCCGACAACCGGCTACTCGGGCACTTCCCGCGTCGGAGGCTGAGTGCGGAGGAGCTGCGCGACGCAGTGCTCGCCGCGAGCGGCCAGCTCGATCACACCGCCGGCACCACCGAGTCGGCCGACGTGCTGTGGAAAGAAGCGGAACACCTCGACGCGAAGCGCGGCTTCGCTCCCAATCGCATGGTCGCCGACCATCCGTTCTACAGCGAGTTCCGCAAGCGCAGTATCTACCTGCCGGTCGTGCGCAACATGCTGCCCGACGTGCTGGCTTTGTTCGATATGGCCGACCCCAACGGCGTGACCACCGCGCGCAACGATACAACCGTGCCGTCTCAATCGCTATTCTTGCTCAACAGCCCGTTCGTGCGTGGGCAAGCCAGACACTTCGCCCAGCGGCTGTTGGCCGACGCTGCAGCAACGGACGACGACCGCGTGCAGCGCGCGCACGCTCTGGTCCTGGCCCGTCCCGCGACGGCCGCGGAGCTGGCCGAAGCTCGCGAGTTCTTAGCCGCCGTTGTGGCCAAGACCAAGGACCACACCACCGCCTGGCAGAGTTACTGTCAACTGTTGTTTTGCCAGAATGAGTTCTTGTACTGTGATTAAAGTGCGCCCGCAGAGTACCTAGGAGTTCGTTGAAGAATTCGGTAGGGTGGCACGTCCCTGAGCATGGATGCGAAGGGCGTGGTATAGTGTCAGGAACGAGGATCAAATAATTTCCCGAGGTTACGACTACAGACTCCGCCGAGCTTGCTCGGTGGTGAACACGATTCTGCACTACTGCGAGGCGATGTGAAATCCTCGATCCTCACTACGCCCTTCGCATCCATGCTCAGGGACGTGCCACCCAGGAAGCCCAGCCATGACGACATTCCTTTCTCGACGCGACGCTCTGCGAGCCGCTGCCTGCGGGTTTGGTCACGTGGCATTGCTGGGGCTGCTGGGACACGAGTCGCACGCCGCAGTGGCGAGCAGCGGCGGCGCTGTCAGCGGCGCTGCGGATCCCTTGGCTCCGCAGCAACCGCACTTCGCGGCGCGGGCCAAGCGGGTCGTGTTCCTGTTCATGCACGGCGGCGTCTCGCACGTCGACACGTTCGACCCTAAGCCCAAGCTCGCGGCGATGAACGGCCAGCCGCTGCCGATTCCCAAGCCAAAATTCGAATTCGCTCCCACGGGCAACCTGCTCGCCTCGCCGTGGAAGTTCGCCCGTCATGGACGAAGCGGCATCGAGATCAGCGAGCTGTTTCCGCAGATCGGCAGCGTCATCGACGACGTCTGCGTGATCCGCTCGATGAACGGCGGCGATCAAGTGTCGCACGGGCCGGCGCTGCTCAACCTCAATACGGGCAGCGGCGTGTTCGCGCGGCCCAGCCTCGGGGCGTGGGCCCTCTACGGACTGGGCAGCGAGAACCAAAACCTGCCGGGCTTCATCAGTCTCAGCCCGTCGCTATATCACGGCGGTGCCCAGAACTACGGCTCGGCGTTTCTCCCCGCGAGCTTTCAGGGGACGCGAATCGGCGACGGCAGCACGCCCTTCCAGCAGGCCAAGCTGTCGAACCTCACTCCCGGCGACGACCCGGCCGTGCAGCGGCTGCAACTGGATCTGCTCGCCAAGCGAAACCGCGCGCACCTTGCGAGCAGCGGCGACGACCCGCGGCTGGAGGCGCGCATCGCCGCGTTCGAGATGGCGTTCCGCATGCAGATGGAAGCCCCGCGCGTCATGGACCTGTCGCAGGAAACGGCCGCCACGCTCAAGCTGTACGGCGTCGGCAGCGCGCCGGGGAGTGGCGAACCGACCGACGAGTACGGCCGGCAGTGCTTGCTCGCGCGGCGGCTGATCGAAGCCGGCGTCCGCTTCGTGCAGGTCAACTACAGCTACCCGCGCAACTACTGGGATGCGCACGGCGACCTGCGCAACAACCACTCGTCGAACGCCAAGAGAGTGGACCTCCCCATCGCCGGGCTGCTGCGCGATCTCAAATCGCGAGGGCTGCTGGACGAAACGCTGGTCATCTTCGGGACCGAGTTCGGCCGCACGCCCGCGGCTCAGGGCAACGATGGCCGCGATCATCACCCGCACGCCTTCTCCATGTGGCTTGCCGGCGGCGGCGTGCGCGGCGGAATGACGTACGGTTCGACCGACGAGTTCGGGTACTACGTGGCCGAGAACAAAGTCACAATGCCCGACTTCCACGCGACGATCTTGCACCTCTTGGGCTTCGACCACACGCGGCTCACGTTCCGGCACGCCGGCCGCGACTTCCGCCTGACGGATGTGGCTGGCAAAGTCGTGCAGCGGATCCTCGCCTGACGTGGTTCGCCGACGAGCGCGCCAAGCCAAGGAGCGGGTGGAAGTGATCCTCGAGACGATCGCCGGCCGGCTGAAAGTCGCTGAGGCCTGCGCACGTCTGGTTATCAGGACGCCCTCCGGGTGTGCGGCAAAAATAACTGGCGCTATGACTGCGGGGCTTGCAGAACTTGGTAGGTGTGTTTAGCGGACATCTTGCCCAAGGAGGAATCTCAGGGAGCGGTCGTTGCCCAGGTTGGATCGGACGGCGCTGCGCGACGTCTTGCGGGGGGAGTTGGAACAGACGTTGGAAGAAGTGGCGGACGCCATCGACAACGCGCCGCGGGGTCGGGTCATTCGCGACAGCGAGGAGCCCGCTCGGGATGCCTTGGATCGCTTCCGGCAGGTCGTCTACGAGAAGGCCATGCAGTTGAAGATCAACGCGGCGCAAGCCGCTTTTCCCCCCTCCGGACCGAGCGTCGGGGGGGCGGCAGCAGAATAAAGGTTGGCAGCCGTACACGGTGTTGACCATCAACGGGCGGATCCGTTTGCTGCGGACGCGGT
>JBGQHD010000641.1:0-3899 GCA_041497795.1 Planctomycetia bacterium | reverse complement strand
GCGACAAAGCCCACGCCGCACGAATCGTGCTCGAAAGCCGGGTCGTACAATCCGTGCTTCGCTGGGTAGCCGATCAGTCGATCAACATGGTGCCGATCAACATGGTGCCGATCAACATGGTGCCGATCAACATGGTGCTGATCCTTGTCGCGTTGGTCTATGTCGCGTTGGTCTACGTCTTCCATCGGATCGCCTTCCGTCTCATTCTCATTCTCGGTCTTTTCGTCTCGCGCACCCACGTTCCCAATCATTCTCTGGCCTTCACTGATCCTGCTTCGACAACGCAACCACGCATGGCCCGGATGCCGCGGAACCTCCACCGGCCAGCCCGGGAGGACATCCGTGCGATCCGTGTCATCCGTGGTTTTGCGCTTATCGGGCTTTCGCCAGAAGCTTCGACTTATGGACGATACGGCAGTCACGCCGTCGCCCTAAGGGCTCGCCGTGGCCAGGGCCGACTCGGTCGTGTGCCGCGGCGCTCCGCGATCTTCGCGACTATCTTGCCGATGCCCAGATGCATCCGCGTCCGACGTGTCTTCCTGCTCGCTGCGCAGCAGCTCAATGAATCGCTCGGCCGTCGGGCTCAGCTCGCGCCCCCGGCGATAAATAATGCCGATCGGCCGGACCAACTCGTCGGTCGTCAGCGGTACCGCCACCAACGTGCCGGCCTGCACCTCGGGCGCGACGGTTGGCTCCGGCAGCAGGGCCACGCCCAGGTCGATCTCGATCGCCCGTTTGATGGTTTCGATGTTGTCGAACTCCATGGCCACTTCGACCTCGATGCCGTGAGCGTTGAGGACGCGGTCGATCTCCTTGCGGATCGTGAGGTCCTTGTCGAAGCTGATCAGCTTGCGGCCGGCGAGCTGCCCCAGGTCGATCTCGTCGCGGCCGGCCAGCTCGTGGCCGGGGGCGCAGACCAGCATCATCGGCTCGTCGCGCCAGGGGATGGCGTCGATCGACCGCGAGGCCTTGGGGTAGCTCACCAGGCCCAGGTCGGCGATGTCGCGCTCCACGCACTGATAGACGCGGTGCGGGTGCAAGTACTCCAGGCGAACATTCGCCTTGGGATACTGGCCCAGGAACCGCTGCAGGTATTGGTTCATGTGGTGCAGGCCGATCGAATAGATCGAGGCCACGCGGACCCGTCCGGCCACTTCCTGCCGCAGGCTGCGGACTTTCTCCTCCAGCGCGTAGTAGCGGCGGACGATCCCCCGGCAGCCCTCGAAGAACTCGGCCCCCTCGCTGGTCAAGACAAACGGCCGCTTGGAGCGGTCGATCAGCCTGACCCCCAAGTGCTCTTCCAGGTGGTGCACCATCTGGCTGGCGGCCGACTGGGAGATGCCGTTTTCGTCGGCGGCGCGCGAGAAACTGCGCCGGCGGACCACGTCGCAGAAGACCCGGAGTGATTTCAGGTGCATCGAATATTCGCGTTGCTAATGCAGAATCGCCTTCGTATTCAAAAAGAGCATGACAGCTTAAGTTGCTGGCGGCGCACCGTCAAGGGGCTGGCGTCGATAAAGCCACAGATCACAAAGCGTGTAAGCATGGACACTTGCGCATTTCATCCGGCACAGCGTGGCATCGGCGGCTATTGATGGGAGATGACGCCAGCATCGCCAGTGCTTATCTTGGCGGATTCTCCTAGCCGAGAAGGGCTGGCAGACGAGCGCCCAAACAGGTTGCAGCGGGCCGGCAGAGCAGTCCGATAATCACCTTGCACATCACGGCCCTCCTTTTCGTGGCCCCCTTTTTGTCGTCGAGTCGTCTGGCTTGCTTTGGCGGGGCCCGTTATAGTCCGCCGCCTTTCTACCTTCGGGATTCCCTGAACTCGCCCCTTGGGCACACTTCGGGCATGGACGCAATCCGCCCCAGGCTGGTGGCGCTGCTGACCGTGTGGCTATTGGCCGCCACGGGCTGCCATCATTTGCCTGCTTCGTGGTATTACACCTGGCACGGCTATCCCAAGGAGCCGATCGAAACGCCCCACGACCGCGTGCAAGCCTACGCGCAATTGGCGGAGACGGCCGGGCAGAAGTCGCCCGAGGAGCAGAAGCAAACCTCAGAAGTGCTGGCGCAAGCGTTCGGCAGCGAGCAGGACCCCCTCGTTCGCGCCCAGATCGTTCGCACGTTAGGCGCCTATCCCACGGCGGCGGCAGCGGACACATTGAAGCGGGCCCTCAGCGACGGCCACGAACACGTCCGCAAAGCCGGTTGCCTCGCCTGGGCGCGGCGCGGCGGCCCGGATGCCGTGGCGAGCTTGTCCGCAGTGCTGCGCGACGAGAAAAACAGCGACGTGCGCCAAGAGGCCGTGCGCGCCTTGGAAGCGATGAACGACCCCAGCACAGTGCCGGCGCTGGCCATCGCCCTGGAAGACCGCAACGTGGCGATTCAGCACCAAGCCATGGTCTCGCTGGAAAGCACGACCGGCAAGTATTTCGGGACCGACGTGAACGCCTGGCGGGCCTTCGCCCAGGGGCAAAACGTGACGCCCAAAGACCGCTCGATCGCTGAGCGCGTGCACGAACTGATCTACCGGTAGGTCCCGCCTGCCGGGCGGGACAGTGCGCTCGGTAATCCGCTGGCAGCTCGCGCCGCTCGGCTTGCGACTTCTGCTTTGCGCCATCGGCAAACTGCGCGTCTTGTGCCGCTCGGCAAGCGGCACCTACCCCCGAGCCACGCGCACCGCTTCTTCGCGCGTGGCGCAGACCGGCCAGAGCTTGTTCAGGTTGGTGATCGTGAGCACCTGAGCGCACATCTCGTTGGGGCAGCAGAGGGCCATCTTGCCCTTGCGCTCTTGAATCCGCTTCCAGGCCCGGAACACCGTCTCGATGAACATCGAGTCGATGTACCGCGTCTTGCTCATGTCGAGCACCAGGCGGGGGGGCGACATGGCCCCGATTTCGCCAAACAGCAGATCGGCGAGTTGTTCGAGCGGGTCCAAGGCGATCGATTCATAGCTGGCATCCAGCTCGACGATCGTCACATCCTGTTGATGAATGACCTGGGCCATGGCGACGGCGCGAGAGGAGTTCGATTGCCCGGGGAATCGTCCGCCGAGGGCGTATTGCCCGCGATTTTTGGGCGGAAACCGCTTTAATCCCTGGAGTTTAGGCCACGGCCGGCAGATAAGCAAGGGCCGCTGCAACCGCCTGCTCCGCAGCTTGCGGCTGGGCAGGACTGGCATGTTCGCTGGCAATGGGTTTAGCTATGATCTCGCCCCCATTGCGTCCCCCCCGGTGCACTCCATGTCCGACAATCCCGCCCCCGCCCCCGCCCCCGCCCCCGCCCACGACAAGCCGACGATCGCCTACGACCACTTCGCCAAGCTGGACCTGCAGGTCGCCACGGTGGTGGCGGCGCGCGAGCATCCTAATGCCGACAAGCTGCTGCTGTTGCAAGTCCGCGTCGGCGAGAAAGAGAAGCAGATCGTGGCCGGCATCCGCAGCCATTACCAGCCGCAGGACCTGGTCGGCAGGCAGATCATCGTGCTGAATAACCTGGAGCCGGCGATGCTGCGCGGCGAGGAGTCCGCCGGCATGCTGCTGGCCGCCAGCGACGAAAGCGGCGTGATCCTGCTGCGGCCGGACAGAGCGTGCGCCAGCGGGGCCGTCGTCAAGTAGAACGGAATTCATTCCGTTCGGAGCGTAGCGGTCGCACGGTTCATCGGTGCTCAACGAACGGAATGAATTCCGTTCTACAGGACGGCACACGGAGTGTGCCTACTACGAGGAGACCAAGGATGGTCAACCCCGCGCGCATTTGCTTCTTCGTTCTCGTGTCGCTCGTCGGCTGGGCGACCCTCTCCGCCACGTTCGCGCAGACCGACGCGCCAGCCGCCAAGAGGGAAGAGCCGCCGAAGACCATCGACGCCAGAGCCATTGATGTCAGAGCCATTGACG
>JBGQHD010000640.1:0-3901 GCA_041497795.1 Planctomycetia bacterium | reverse complement strand
GTTGTCTGGTCCGGCGCGCATCCGGGTGGAGTTGCTGAAGGTGGCGATGCACGTCGGCCGCCTGGTGGTGGGCGTTTGGATGCCCTGGGATGCCGTGGAAATCCCGGCCGCCGCCGTCTTCGAGCGCCTGCGGATCGAATCGGTTTCCGGACTGGTCAAGCGGGCCAGAGCTGCTTCACACGACCTGCTCCAAGAGTTCGGTCGGGCGTCGTCATCCTCCGCCGGGGCGGCGCCGGTCCCCCGGCCGCTGTGTTACGCCGGGTTCGCCGACCCGCAGCATGACGCGCTGGCCCCGCTGGTGGCCTCCCTGGGCTTCGCGTTGGAGCGATGCGCGGCCGAAGACCTCGCCGGGCAGCCCAGACGGGCCTTGATCAACGCCGCCGGCGTCGATTCGCGGCTCTTGAAAGACGCGCTCAAACAGAGTGCCCAGACGCACACGATCGTCTGCGAACCCGCGAACTCCAAGGAACTAGCGCCCTTGGGACGCCTCGTCGAGCTGCCGACGAGTTACCGGCGACTCCACTGCGTCTGCGAAGAGATATCGAAAACCTAGCTGCTGGCCGCCACCAGCAACGTCATCAGAATCCCTAACTGCAACTCCGTAGGGGAACAGCGGCGAGGAACCCATGTGGACAAGGGAGCGTATGAGCGATGCCAGGCGCGACGGGGGTGGCCGGGAGATTCAGCTGCTCACCGTGTCGGTCATCATCACGGCCCTGGCGTTGTGCTGGCTGAGTTGGACGATTCTCCAATCGTATCGAGCCACCGTCGTCGAGACGGAATGGGGGTACCGCGTCGAACGATCGCGTGGCGTCATCGTGCACCTCGATGAGGTGTTGACGATGTCCGCCCGCATGGCAGCGGCTACGGGAGACTTGCGATGGGAGGAGCGCTACCGCCGGTTCGATCCGGTATTGGTTGCTGCCATCGAAGAAGCCAAGAAGCTGGCGCCTCTCGCTGACTCGGAGTCGGCCACTGCCACGGAAGCCGCCAACGCGAGACTCGTGGAAATGGAGCATCGCGCCTTTCGCTTGGTGCGCGAAGGGCAGAGTCGAGAGGCTCAACTGCTGCTCACAAGCGCCGAGTACGAGGAACAAAAACAGATCTATGCCGACGGCATGACCAAGTTCGCCAGTTTGCTCGTGGACTCCGCGGCACACGTCAAGCGCACAGGCCAAGCCAGAGTTCTCGGCGCTGTCGCCATCACCGGTGTGGTGATATCTGGGTTGCTGATCGGCTGGGTCATCGTCCTCAGGATCACCCGCGAGCGGCAAAAAGCGCTCCTCGCTGCCAATCGCCTGCTCGCTGAGCAGCGTGCGGAAACCGATACGCTGAATCGAACGCTCGATAAACGGGTGGCAGAGCGCACGCGAGACCTAGAAGATTCGCAAGCAACTTTGCTCCGCGCGATGGAAGGCTTACAGCTCGCCAAGAAAGAGGCGGAGAGTGCCAACCGGGCGAAAAGCGAGTTTCTGGCCAACATGAGCCACGAAATCCGCACCCCGATGAACGGCGTCCTGGGCATGACCGAGCTGGCGCTCGACACCGACCTCACCCGCGAGCAACGGGAGTATTTGCGGACAGTCAAGTCGTCGGCCGAAGCCCTGCTCAACATCCTCAACGACATCCTGGATTTTTCCAAGATCGAGGCGGGCAAGCTCGACCTCGACCGCCACCCCTTCGACCTCCGCGAAGACTTGGGCGACGTGCTGAAAACGCTCAGCACCCGAGCGCACGCCAAGGGCCTGGAGCTCTCCGGTCATATCCTGACCGATGTCCCCCACGTCCTCGTGGGTGATTCGCTGCGGTTGCGCCAGGTGTTCCTCAATCTGGTGGGCAACGCCGTCAAGTTCACGCAGGCGGGAGAAGTGGTCCTGCGCGTCGAGTTGGGGGATGACCGCGGGAGCGACGACCGACCAAGCGACAACCCTCAAAGCGACAACCCTCAAAGCGACGTCGAGCTGCACTTCTCGGTGCGCGACACCGGCATCGGCATCTCACCGGAAAAGCAGGATTTGATATTCCACGCCTTCACCCAGGCCGACGCCTCGACCACCCGGCATTACGGCGGCACCGGGCTCGGCCTGGCCATCTCCGTCAAACTGGTGGCGCTCATGGGCGGCCGGCTGTGGGTCGAGAGCGAAGTCGGCCGTGGAAGCACCTTCCACTTCACCATCCGGTTCGGCCGCTCGACCCAGCCGCTGCCCAAACGCTGCGCCCGCACGCTGGACATCGAGGGTCTGCCCGTGCTGGTCGTGGACGACAACGCCACGAACCGCCTCATCCTGGAAGAGACCCTCGTCCACTGGAGGCTCCGGCCGACCGCCGTGGACGGCGGTGGTCCGGCCCTGGCTGCCATGCAGCGCGCCGTCAACCAAGGGGAGGCGTTCCCGCTGGTGCTGATGGACGCCATGATGCCCGGCATGGACGGCTTTGAAGTCATCGAGCGGATCAAGCACAACCCGGTCCTCGCCGGGGCCACGATCCTGATGCTGTCGTCGGCGGACCGGGCGGGCGATGCCGCCCGCTGCCGCGCCTTGGGCGTGACCTATTTGCGCAAGCCCATCAAGCAGTCCGAGCTGCTGGACGCCATACTGGATGCCCTGAATCAGGGCGTGGCCCCTTCGGACGGCGCCAGTCCCACGGCATCGGCCGTTGCAACCGGCAGCCCGTGGCGGTTGCCGCCGCTGCGAATCCTCTTGGCCGAGGACAATGAGGTCAACCAGATGCTGGCCGTGAGGCTGCTGGAAAAGAACGGGCACACGGTGGTCGCGGCCGTCAACGGACGCGAAGCCTTGCAAGCCCTGGCGAACCAGAAGTTCGACGTGGTCTTGATGGATGTGCAGATGCCGGAGATGGACGGCCTGACGGCGACCGCGGCCATCCGCGCCCGGGAGCGCGGCGGCGGGGGGGGCCACCTGCCCATCGTCGCCCTGACAGCGCATGCCATGAAAGGAGACCGCGAGCGCTGCCTCGCCGCGGGCATGGATGCCTATGTCACCAAGCCGCTGCGGGCCCAGGAGCTGTTCGACGTCTTGGCCCGGCTGCTCGCTCCGCCCACGGCGCCACCCGCGCCGCCGGCTGAAGCGGAGATGAAGGAAGCCAACGCGCCGGCAGGCCCCGCGTTCGACCTCGAGGCGGCCCTCGACCGCTGCGGCGGCGACTCAGACCTGCTGCGGAACATGGTCCAGATATTCCTGCAGCAGTCCGAAACGCTGCGGGTGGAAATTGGCGCAGCCGTGGCGCGAGGCGACGCCCCGGCGCTGGAGCGGACCGCCCACAGGCTGAAAGGATCGATCGGCAACTTCAGCGCCCCGCGAGCCTTCGCGGCCGCCCAACGCCTGGAGGACCTCGGCCGCCACGGCGACCTGACCCACAGCCCCGCCGCCCAGGCCGACTTGGAAAAAACCCTGGCCGGCCTGCAAGCGGCCCTGGCGGAACTATCGATCTAAGCACGCCGCGATTTGCTCCGCAACGTGGAAGCCGAAGTTCGCTGCGCTTCGGTCACAGAAAGCAGCGGAAGCGATCGCCAGCGGACGCGCTGACCCAGTACGGCTGGGTGGCTGTGGCTGAAAGCCACAGCCGGTCACTGCTGGGTTTAGTGGCGCTCGACAACGGACAGCGGCACGCCTGGGGCATTCTGCCCCAGCCACCCGTCGTCCACCCTTGACGGCCAGCGGCCCCGTTCAAGGCACCGACCTGACCGCCACGGCGAAAGTCCCCTTGCCGTAGGTCGCCTTGTCGGTGACCAGCCGGAAGGACTTCACGCTCTGCTTGCGCGGCTCGATGCCCCGGAAGCCGACGTCGAGGAAGCCGACCATCGTAGCCTCGACGAACTTGTCGTCGTCCTTGTGGTAGAAGGAGTGTTTCATCTTCAGCCGGCCGTCGAGGCGGACGCGGG
>JBGQHD010000639.1:0-3902 GCA_041497795.1 Planctomycetia bacterium | reverse complement strand
TAGGTCCCGCGAGCCGAGCGGGACCGGAAGCGGGTACAACGCCGGCAGCCGCGTTTATCCCGGCGATGCCATCGCCGGCTTTACATGGCATCGTAATTCCTCATTCCGCATTCCGAACTCCGCATTCGAAAATGTCCATCGCCACCGAATCTCGCATCATCGCCGAATACTCCCGCCGCACGCGCAAGTCGGCCGAGCTGTTTGCCCGCGCTCAGCGGGTGTTGCCCAGCGGCATCGTCCACGATTCGCGGCATCTGCGGCCGCATCCGATTTACACGGAGCGGGCCCAGGCCAGCCGCAAGTGGGATGTCGACGGCAACGAATACGTCGATTACGTCGGCGGACACGGGGCGCTGCTCTTGGGGCATAACCACCCACAGGTCATGAAAGCCGCCACCCGGCAGCTTGGCTTGGGCACGCACTTCGGCGCCTGCCACGAGCCGGAGGTCCGCTGGGCCGAGATGGTCTGTAAGCTCGTGCCGTCGGCCCAGCGGGTGCGGTTCACCGCCTCGGGCACCGAAGCCACCATGCTGGCCATGCGGCTGGCCCGGGCCTTCACGGGCAAGCCGAAGATCGTCCGCTTCGTCGGCCACTTCCACGGCTGGCAGGACCACGTGGCCTTCGGCGTCAGCAATCACCAGGACGGCACGCCCTGCACCGGCGTCTTGGCCGAAGTGGCTGAAAACGTGCTGCTGCTGCCGCCGGGCGACATCGGGGCCGTCCGCGACGTGCTGGCCCGTCGCAACGACGTGGCCGCCGTGATCCTCGAGCCGACCGGCGCGAGCTGGGGGCAAGTCCCGCTGCCCGCCGGTTTTTTAGCCGACCTCCGCGAGGCGACGGCCGACCACGACGTGCTCCTCATCTTTGACGAGGTGATCAGCGGCTTCCGCTGCGCGCCGGGTGGCGCCCAGGAGCATTTTGGCATCACGCCAGAGTTGACGACGATGGCCAAAATCCTGGCCGGCGGCTTCCCCGGCGGCGCCGTGGCAGGCCGGCAGGATATCATGGACCTTTTGGATTTCGACCAGGCCCGCACGTCGCAGCGCGAGAAGGTGATCCACACCGGCACGTTCAACGCCAACCCGGTCTCGGCCGCCGCCGGCGTGGCCACGCTGGAGATCATCGAGGGAGGCAAGCCCTGCCGGCAGGCGAGCGACTATGCCCAGCGGCTGCGCGACGAGCTGAACAACGTCTTTCGCGAGGAACGGGTCAACTGGTCGGCCTACGGCACGTTCTCCGGCTTCCACGTCTTCACGAACCCGCAGAACGAGCCGATCACGGCCGCCGACATCGACGCCGGCCGTGTCGACTACCGCAAGCTGAAAGGGACGGGCCGGCCCGAAGTGCTCCAGCAGTTCCGCCTGGCCACGTTGATCCACGGCGTCGATATGTTCGGCTGGCCCGGCGGCGTGACCTCGGCCGTGCACACGGGCGACGACCTGGCCCACACCGTCGGCGCGTTCCGCAGCGCGCTGCGGATGCTCAAGAGCGAGGGGACCTTGTAGGGTAGCTGTAAAGTAAGGCGGACACTCTTGTCCGCCGTGTGCTGCCGCGGGCGGTGGCGGACAAGAGTGTCCGCCTTACGGTGGCTAGCGCTCTCCGTGGGCAGGGGCCGTTCTGCTATATTCTGGCCCAGCCCCAGCGCCCCAACTCCGCCGCGACCGCGCCCCCATGTCCCGCGAACCGATCCTGCAAACCGCCGCCGCCGTTCCGGAAGACGAAGACCGTCAGCTTCGGCCGCAGCGGATGCGCGACATGGTCGGCCAGCGCGAGGTCGCCGCCCGGCTGGAGATCGCGCTCAACGCCAGCAAGAAGCTCGGCGAGACGCTGGGGCACATCCTCTTCGACGGCCCGCCGGGGCTGGGCAAGACCACGTTCGCCACGGTCATCCCGCGCGAGCTGGGCGTGCCGATCCAGATCGCCAGCGGCGCGGCCCTCCTGGCCCCGCGCGACCTGATGCCGTATCTCTCCAACGCGGAAGAGAATTCGGTGTTCTTCATCGACGAGATCCATCGGCTGCCCAAAGCGGTCGAGGAGTTCCTCTATCCGGCGATGGAAGACTTCCGCATCGACTTCGTCTTGGGCGAGGGGGTCAATGCCCGCACGATCAACATGCCGCTGAAGCCCTTCACGCTGATCGGGGCCACGACGCGGGCCGGCATGCTCTCGCCGCCGCTGCGCGACCGGTTTCTGCTCCGCGAGCACCTCGATTTCTACACCGACGACGAGCTGACCGAGATCGTGACCCGCAACGCCCGCAAGCTGAGGGTCGAGATCACGCGCGAGTCGTCGGCCGAGATCGCCGTCCGCAGCCGCGGCACGCCGCGGGTGGCCAACAACCACCTTCGCTGGGTGCAGATGTATACGACCAGCGAAACGGCCCACGGCAAGATCACGCTGGAGATCGCGCGCCTGGCGCTGGACATGAAGAAGGTCGATGCCCGCGGGCTGGATGAGCAGGACCGCCGCTACCTGCACCTGATCGCCACGCGGTTCCAAGGCGGCCCGGTGGGCGTGGAGGCCGTGGCCCACACCATGAACGTGGCCCGCGACACGCTGGAGGACGATGTCGAGCCGTTCCTGCTGCGGACCGGCTTCGTGGTTCGCACGCCGCGGGGGCGGAAGATCACCGCCGAGGGGTACGACCACCTGGGGCTGATGCCGAGCGCGGGGAGCGAGGACGGGCAGGGGAGACTGTTCTGACCGGCGCATCGTGGGCAGGAGAGGGCACCGCAACGAGCTGGCACTGTGATGAACGGGTCCGGACCGGATGAGGAATGCGTACCAACGCCGCCATCGGCCGCGCGAGTTGCTGCGCGCTCGCTGGCGCTCGCGGCTGTCACCTGCCGCGGATTCGTTGAGAACGATGCCGCTGAATCAAGCACGTTTTGGGCACGCGTTCGATCTTGGATTGCGAGCCTTGCCATCGACGACGAATTGGAGCCCTACGAGAGAGAACTCATCGATGCGCCGCTTGGTGCGCTGGAACCGCAGCAACCCGTCGATGCAACTTGGCTGTGCGAGGGATTGGCCGTGCTCGCCTGGTCTCTGGGCCGAATCACCATACCGTCCTATGATTCAAAGGTCGTGGCGGCGGATGTCGCCGACTCTCTGGGGTTCTTATCCGCTCGTGGGGAAACCATTCTCGCTGCGCCGCGATTTCGGCCTGCGGAAGAAATCGACGAGTTCCGCGAGGCGCTATTCGCTATCCACTGGCGACTTCGTGAATACTCTCTGCATCGGGCCCCGCTTGACTTCGAAGCGTTCTCTCGTACTGCGTCGTTCGGGCCCTTATCGCTCAGCCAAGCAAGGCTTGCCGGCGGAGATCTTGCCATTGGGAGCGTACCGATCACCCAAGCCGACGCGGGTGCCCTGCGCCAATGTGTGAGTATTGTTCAAGAGCGGCATAGGGCCGCGAACTGGCTTGCGGGATTTGAGCATCTTTACTCGGAGGTGACGACAGACACGTAGAGCCGCACCGCAGCGTAGGGAGCCTAAATAGGCGGACGGCGGGCGGACAAGAGTGTCCGCCTTACGCCGCGACGCCGAGCTGCTTGAGCACGTTCTTCCGCCACAGGGCATCGTGGGCGGCCGGGTCGAGCAGCTTGATTTTCTCCAGCTCCACCTTCGGGTGCGACAGCGGGAACTCCGAGCCGAAGATTAGCTTCTCCGGCCCTGCCGCCGCCAAGGCGTCGCGCATGATGAGGTAGTTGCCCAGCGACGTTTCCAGATAGAAGTTCGGCAGCCGCGTGGCGAACTCGATGGCGTCTACATCGCCGGGGCCGAAGCCCATGTGGCCGACGATGAACGACGTGCCGGGGTGCCGCTGGGCCAGCGCGGCGAAATCGTCCGTGGTGACGCCGGGCTGCGGGAGGACGTGCGTATACACGGGAAAGCCGCGG
>JBGQHD010000638.1:0-3910 GCA_041497795.1 Planctomycetia bacterium | reverse complement strand
GGATCAGAATGATCAGGCGATGATCTTCCTGAGCCGCCTCCTCGCCAGCCAAACAACGTGCACAGCCACACGGACGGACCGCCCATTCCTTCGCCATCGCCAGCCTCCTTGCTTGGTGAGGCCAGCAGAATACCGTTCCGACCAAAATCGCGAAATAGATCTTGGACGGGTCCTTAGCGTCGATAATCTGTTGGCCGGCCAGCGATCGGGCGAGAGTGAGAGCTCGCTGAAGCGCTGGCTCGCCCAGCGAAGCGGAGAACGCAAGCATTCTACGCACAATGCCAAGCGATGAGAGTACTGGCGGACCGTTCGCAAGCTCCCTGACCGGGTGGCGCAGAAGTCCTTCCGCTCCGAGGGCGAGTACCGCCGCTGAACAAGGGGAGACAAGGAGCGGCCGCTTGGGGGTTGCCGCTTCGCTCAGCTATAATCGGGATTCTGGCAAATACCCCAAAAGCGCAAGCGAATCCTCTTTACCACAACGCCTTTGCCACGGCGCCAACGTCGTCCTTACAAGGTCGTTTTGGCTGAGTCCTTTACGAGTTGCTCTTGGCCGCGCGGGCAACGGCCCGCGGATCGTGTCTCGCCTCCGTCGAGGAACGAAATGTACGAAATCCTGACAAACGGCAACGTGGTGTTCTGGGGCGCGGTTGTGCTGATCGTCACCGTGCCGACCCTGGCCTACACGTGGTCGGCGGTGCGCCAGGCCGAGATCGAAGCCAACCTGAAACGCGACATGATCGCCCGCGGCATGTCGGCCGACGAGATCCAGCGCGTGCTGGAGACGTCGAAAGCGAAGGAATAGGGTGGGCACTCCTTGTCGCTAGGACGCGCGAGTGGCTCGGCCGCCGTTCTGAGCGTAAAGCGGACACTCTTGTCCGCCCGGCAGCCTCCGCCTTGTTCTGACGCGCGGACAAGAGTGTCCGCGTTACTCCGCTCCCGTCGCCAGCCGCAGGCCCACGCGGCAGGCGCTGCGGAAGGCGGCCACGTCGAGTTGCTCGCGCACCGTGTGCGGGAACATCTGCCCACAGCCCAGCGTGACGGTGGGGATGCCGCGGGCGGTGAGCCAGTTGGCATCGAGCCCGCCGTTGGTTACGGCCCGGAATGGCTGGCGGCCGATGCCGGCCACCGCGGCCTCGGCCGCCAGCACGCAGGGCTCGTCGTCGGCCAGGCGGAACGACTCGTAATCCAGCCGGCTGGCAATCGTGACTTTGCCGCACTGCCCTGCGACGTTCTTCACCTCGCGGGCCGCCTTGGCGAAGGCCCGCTCGATGGCTTGCAAGACCTCCCGCCGGAATCTGGGGTCGTGGCTCCGCGCTTCGGCGCGAATCTCCACGCGGTCGGTGACCACGTTCGTGGCCTCGCCGCCGCGGATGACGCCGATATTGCTCGTGCCGTGGCGGCCGTGCTGGTTCACGTCGCCGTGCCAGCCGTTCTCGTGCACGTCGGCGATGGCCCGGCCGGCGATGGCAATGGCGCTCACGCCGTGCTCCGGCGCCCCGCCGGCGTGGCTGGCCAGCCCCTCGATGGTGATTTGCAGGCGGTAAGCTCCGGTCGCGCCGACGGTCAACTTGTCGGCGTCGCCGCCGTCCCAGTTGAAGGCCAGCTTCGGTTTGCCGAGCAGATTCAAGCCGACGTGCCGCGCCCCGAACAGGCCGACTTCCTCTTGCACCGGCCAGAAGAACGTGAGCGGCGGATGCGGCAAGCCGCGACGCAGGATTTCCAGAGCCGCCGTGAGCACCACCGCCGCGCCGGCCCGGTCGTCGGCCCCCAGGCCGGTCGCCTTGTCGGCCGAGCGGACGAACTTGCCCTTCCGCGCCGGCCGCGCGCCGACACACAGCGGCACCGTATCGACGTGGGCCATCAGCAGCCGCCTCGGCCCGCGCTCGGTGCCAGGCAGTTGCAGAATCAGCCCGCCGGTCGAGCCGCCGATAGGGCTATGCTTGGGCGTTTCATCCAGGGCCAGGCCTTCCGCCGGCGCGCCGGCATCGAGCAGCCGGCGGCGAACGAAGTCGATGATGGCGTCTTCCTCGCCGCTGCGGCCGGGAATGGCCATCAGCTCCATGACCAGATCAAACGCGGCGTCCAGGTCCGGCTCCGGAGCGAGGCCGTTGACCGACGCGGTGGGTCGCGATCGTTTCTTGGCCAGTGTTTTGGTCGGCATGGCTCAGATGTAGTATTCCAACCGCGTCAAACGGGTGCGTTGCAAGGAAGTTTTGTCGAATGAAACCCCGTCGGGCTCGTCCCGACGGTTCGATGACTGGTCCGCTACCAGAAGCCGCCATGCCTCCGCAATACCCCGTCGGGCTTGGCCCGACGGTTATCTGACTCGACTGCTCGGTGACCGCTACGACTCAGGTCACGGCTTTCTGCATTCTTGTCAATTGCTTCCGCTTGTGAACCAGTCATTTCTCCGTCGGGACGAGCCCGACGGGGTTCGCGATAGCCTCTTCGCTGTAGCTGACCAGTCAGCGGTCCGTCGGGACAAGCCCGACGGGGCTTGTCTATTTTCCTTCGTCACCTTCTCGGTAAACCAGTGCCGCCTGCTGGAGATTAATCCACTATTTGGACGTGGACGGTCTACTACGCTCGGCGGACTTGGACGATCAGCGCCTCTCGACCACTGCGATACTTACCTTGGCGGTTAAATACGGCAGCAGTTTGCCGGCCGAATTGTCCACGGCGACCACCACGGTGTAGGTACCCGCTCCCCGGCGGGCGCCGTTCAACCGCACCTGCGCCACCTTCCCCTCGAACTTCGCCTCGGGGAGGGCCTCGACGGTGATCTGCGCGGCCTGACCCGCGGCGATGCGGGTGATGTCCGCCTCGGCGACCGACGCCAGCACGTGGACGGTCTTCAGGTTGCTGGCGATGCGAAACAGCCCCGGCCCGGCGCCGGCCGCCACCACCTGGCCCGCCGTGCAGCGGCGGTCGAGCACGACGCCGTCGATGGGCGAGACAATTCGGCAGTAGGACAAGTCCAGCTCGACGCGCTCCAGGGCCGCCCGGCTTTCCGCGATGCCGGCTTCTTCGAGCCGCGCGCCGGCCTCGGCGACCATGACCTCGGCCTTGCCGGTCTCGAACTCCGTTTCATCCACGGCCTTTGACTCGCGCAGTTTTGCCAACCGGTCAAAGTGCCGCCTGGCCAGCAGCATCTTGGCACGGGCCAACTCTAGCCTGGCCTGGGCTTTTGCCACGGCGGCCTTAGCGCGATCGGCTTCGGCCCGATAGGGCGCGTCGTCGAGTTGGGCCAGGATCTGGCCCTTGGACACCTTGTCGCCGTAGTCGGCGGCCACATTCACGATGCTGCCGGCGACCCGGGCCGCCAGTTCGACGACCTCGGTGGGCTCGACCCGGCCGACGGCAGTGACGACCTGCGACTTGGCGGCCGGGGGGCCATCGGCCACGACACCAATTGCGGTCGCCGCCAGCAGGCCAACGCCCAAGGTGATCCATTTCTTCACGGAATGCCTCTTCTTCATGGGATGCCTCGTCAGGTGGGGTGGGTCGAGGAACGAGACCCACGAAAGGTGCGCCACGGTTTTGGTGGGCCTCGCTGACGCTCGACCCACCCTACGGCCTGCGCTCGGCTTTTTCGTCCGTCACGGCCGCTCGCCGGCGGCGATCTTCACATGTGCCGTCATCGAAGGGAGCAGCTTGCCGCTCCGATTGTTGACGTCGATGACCACCACGTACACCACGGTGTCCTTGCTCATCGCGGCATTCAGGCGGATTTGCGAGACTTGCCCCCGCATCGTTTCCCCGGGCAGCGCATCGACTTCGAACTCCACGGCTTGCCCCACGGCAACGCGCGCGATGTCGGCTTCCTTGACCGAGGCCAGAACGCGCACGGTCTTCAGGTCTTTGGCGATCAAAAACAGGCTGGGCGAATCGGGGCTGGACGCCGCCACCT
>JBGQHD010000637.1:0-3917 GCA_041497795.1 Planctomycetia bacterium | reverse complement strand
CCATCGTGCGGCACTGGTTTTAGCAACCGCAGCATGATGGAAGAGCCTTTTTTCATGGGAGAGCAGTTAACGGGTTCTCAGAAAGTGCAGTACCTCCCGAATGTCGAGCGATACGACGCCGACACACCTTGTATCGTCGCCTCGGCGGCTACAAATACAGAAGCGGAAGAGGCCTCTCTTCATCAGGCTTACTTAGATCACGGTTACAAGAACTGGCTCAACGTCGCTGTCGTTTCGGATACTTGCGACGACGTATCGGAGCAGACCAAGGCTCGCTTAATCACCGCTTTCAACGAAGATTGCCGAGAGGGTGGATGGCTTCACAAGATGATGAATTACCGGACATCAGATTGTTCTCCCAAGGCACCTTCTTGAACTGAACGTGCTGGTTCATTGGGACCAGTCGCCGGGTGCCTGTGGCTGAAAGCCACAGCCGGCCGCTTTCATCAACGGCACTTACCAGCCGACTGCCGCTCGCCTGGGGCATTTTGCCCCAGCCACCCGTCCGCACGGCGGACCCTACATCTGCATCGATGCCCGAGCCTGTCGCCAGGCTGTCGTTCGACGTGCTGCATGCCGACGGCGCCGCGCGGCGTGGCCTCTTGCGCACGCCGCACGGCGAAGTCGAGACGCCTGTCTTTATGCCGGTGGGCACCCTGGCGGCGGTCAAGGGCCTCGACGTGGCAGCCATCCGCGCGACCGGCAGCCGCATGCTGCTGGGCAACACCTATCACCTCAGCCTGCGGCCCGGCGAAGAAGTGGTCCGCGAGCTGGGCGGCCTGCACGCCTTCATGGGCTGGGACGGGCCGATCCTGACCGACAGCGGCGGCTTTCAGCTCTTCAGCCTCGCCCAGATGACCAAGATCACCGAGGAGGGGGCCGCGTTCCGCTCCCACATCGACGGCCGGCTGATTCACCTGGCGCCCGAGCGGGCCGTGGAAATCCAGGAGGCCCTCGGCAGCGACGTGGCGATGGTGCTGGATCACGTCATCGGCCTGCCCGCCTCGCGCGAAGCGATCGTGGACGCGACCGAGCGCACACTCCGCTGGGCCGAGCGTTGCCGCCGGGCGCATCGCCGAGCAGATCAAGCGCTGTTCGCCATCGTCCAGGGAGGCTTGGACATCGAGCTGCGGATCGACTGCACGCGGCGCCTGGCCGAGATGGACTTCGACGGCTACGCCATCGGCGGGCTGAGCGTCGGCGAGACACCCGAAGAGATGCACGAGATGCTGCGCCACACGGCCGGCGCCCTGCCCGGCCACAAGCCGCGCTATCTGATGGGTGTCGGCCGGCCCCAGGACCTGCTGGCGGCCATCGGGCACGGCATAGACATGTTCGATTGCGTGCTCCCCACGCGGAACGGCCGCAACGCCCTGGCCTTCACCGGCGCGGGCCCGTTGCGGCTCCGCAACCTGTGCCACGAACGAGACCCGCGGCCGTTGGAGGAAGACTGCCCGTGCCCGGCGTGCGGCCACTCGCGGGGATACCTGCGGCACCTGTTCATGGCCGGCGAGATGCTCGGGCCAATCTTGCTGACGGTCCACAACCTCACGTACTACCAGCGGCTGATGGCCGACGCCCGCGCGGCGATCCAGCAGAGGCGCTACGCGGAATTCCACGCCGAAAAGCTCTGCGGCTGGGGCCGGTAGACGACGCGACGCGCGTGACGGAGCGGTTCCTTGGCGTTGCAAACCTCAGCCGAAGAACTTACGCTCCCGAGGCTCGCATTGCGGGCTGGGAAAGATGACTCGCAAAGCAAAGGACCGCCCATGCCCCTACTGGTCGTCGGGTCAATCGCTTTCGACAGCGTGGAGACTCCCACGGCCCGCCGCGACCGCGTGCTGGGCGGGTCGGCCGTCTTCTTCTCCTATGCGGCCAGCTACTTCTCCGCGGTACGGCTGGTCGGCGCCGTGGGCGACGACTGGCCCACCGAGCACACGGAGCTGCTGCGGAAGCGCCGCATCGACACGTCGGGCCTGAAGCGGATTCCCGGGGGCAAGACGTTCTTCTGGCGCGGCAAGTATCTGCCGAACATGAACGACCGGGAGACGATGGAGGTCCAGCTCAACGTGCTGGAGCAATACAGCCCGACGCTCACCGACGATCATCGCCGCTCGAAATTCGTGTTCCTGGCCAACGGCCCGCCGGGCACGCAGATCCGCGTGCTGGAGCAGTTGACCGGCGCGACCCTCACGGTGGCCGACACGATGGAGCTGTGGATTCGCGAGACGCACGGCGAAGTGCGCGACCTCTTGAAGCGAATCGACGGCCTGGTGCTCAACGACGCCGAGGCCAAGCTGCTGACCGAGGACGAAAACCTGGTCCGCGCCGGCCACAAGGTGCTCAAGATGGGGCCCAAGTTCGCGGTCATCAAGAAAGGCGAGCACGGGGCCATGTTCTTCGGCCAGCACGAGACCTACGTCATGCCGGCGTACCCCACGCCGAACCTCGTCGATCCCACCGGGGCGGGCGACAGCTTCGCCGGCGGCATGATGGGCTACCTGGCCGAGCAAGGAAACTTCGAGCCCAAGACGCTGAAGACCGCCCTGGCCTATGGCACGATCGTGGCCAGCTACACCGTCGAGGATTTCAGCCTCGACCGCCTGCGGCAAGTGGAACGCCCCGACATCGAGCGGCGGATGGTGGAATACCGCAAGATGCTGAGCTTCTAAGCCGGGAAGCCTCAGCGCTTCTCGTTCCATTCGGCCGCGCCGTATTTCTCCCGCGACAGTCGCTCAGCTAGCGCCTGCTCGCCGTCGGTGATCTCGCCTTCAACCAGGCGTAGCCGCAACCGCCGAGCGACGCCGGCCTGCCAGACGAGCCGGAGTTGCTCCGCGTCGAGATCGCGCGCCGCCAGGTCGCACAAACCGGGGATCTCCGGCGCCGCGGCCGAGGCCCGCAGGATCAGGCTCCCATGCTGAAGCAGCGCCCCGCGACGGCGACGTTGGGCGCTGCCGGCGATCTTCGCGTCCCCCAGCAGCACGTCGCCCGCCGCGCGGCGCTGGAAGCAGAGAAACGGCTCGTGGGGCAGGCATTCTTGCCTGCCTAAGCGACTAGCTTGTTCGCCCGGCAGACAAGAATGTCTGCCCCACGCTTCCCCGCACGGCGCGTCGGCCGCATTGAGCCGGGCCGTCATGCAGAAGCTCGCCAGGCTCTCGATCAGTGCCCCATGGATCGATTCGTACAGGACCATCGCCCTGACGGCCAGCGGCGACCCGGCCGGCGCGGTGAAGCTGTAGGTCCACTCCCGATCGTGGACAATGGCCCCCCCGCCGGTCTGCCGGCGCACCAGCGGGCAGTTTCGGGTGGCGGGATGCTCCGCCCGGTCGGCCACCCGCTGGAAGTACCCCAACGAAAGCGTCGGCTCGGCCCAACGGTAGAAGCGAAGCGTAGTAGTGCCCCTCGCACCGGCTGCTTCCAGCAGGGCCTCGTCGAGGGCCATGTTCCACCCCCCGCCTTTCGGGGGGTCAACGATCAAGCGGCAATCGTTCACGGGCAACGTATCTGGCTAACAGGTGACGGACTTGCGGACTTTACCGTTGACAGGGGTGAAGTGCGGGGCTAGACTCACGGGCGTTGAGACTGATTCTCATTATCCTGTGCTATATGCACGTCGGGCTTACGCCTCGACGCTCGCCTACCGCCCTCCTCAGCAGCCTCCCCATGGATTCCACGTGTCTCTTGGCGACATTGGACTCGGACCACGCCGATGAACGCGTCCAGGTCGTCTTGAATCGTACCTCGGATGGCGCCTCGACTGTCTCCTTGGTCCAGCAGTCGTGGTCCGAGTCGCTGGGCTGGTATACCCAGCAGGCCCTGGACCTGACCTCCGAGCAGGTCGGGCAGCTTCGCTCCGCGCTGGGTAGCCGCGCCACCGGCGGGGTAACCAGCCAGGTTTCTCGCGATCGGCTCGCCAT
>JBGQHD010000636.1:0-3918 GCA_041497795.1 Planctomycetia bacterium | reverse complement strand
CTGGGACACCCGCGGGCCCTCGTGCTGGGGGACCTGATCCTCGACCGCTACACCTGGGGCAATGCCGAGCGCGTCAGCCAGGAGGCGCCGGTCATCCTGCTGCGGGCCGACCACCGCGAGGCGCGGCTCGGCGGCGCGGCCAACGTCTGCCACATGCTCCGCGGGCTGGAGGCCGAGGTCTGCTGCGCCGGCGTCGTCGGGGCCGATCCGGATGGCGCGGCCGTGCGGCACCTGCTCGGCGACTCGGGCATCGACCACTCGCTGGTGTTTCGCGACGACGACCGCCCCACCACGGTCAAGGAGCGGTTCATCGGCCGGGCGGCCAACCGGCATCCGCATCAAATCCTGCGGGTCGATCGCGAGGTGCGGGACGCCCTGCCCGAGGATTTGGAAGCCAAGCTGGCCAGGCAGCTCATCGCCCGGCTGGGCGAGTTTCAAGTGCTGCTCGTGTCCGATTACGGCAAGGGGGTGTGTTCCCCGCAGCTCTTGGCCGAGGTGATCGCCGCCGCGAGGGCCAAGCAGATCCCCGTGCTCGTCGATCCCTCGCGCGAGGCCGACTACGCGCGCTATCGCGGCGCCACGGCCGTGACCCCCAATCGTTATGAAGCCGAGCAGGGGACCGGCATCAAGGTCGAGAGCCCGAGCCACGCGCTGGCCGCCGGAAGCCGCCTGTGTGAGATCGCCGAGCTGGAGGCCGCGATCGTCACGCTCGACTGCGACGGCATGGCGCTCGCCCAGGCCGACGGCCGCCACGAGCACTTTCCCACCCGCCCCCGCAAGGTCTACGACATCACCGGCGCCGGCGACGTGGTGCTGGCCACCATCGGGCTGGGCATGGCTTCCGGCATCTCGCTGGAGGACGCCATCCGGCTGGCCAACGTGGCCGGCGGGCTGGAAGTCGAACAGGTCGGCGTGGTGCCCGTCTCGCGCGACGAGATTCGGCTCGACATTCTGGTGAGCGGCAAGGAAGGTTCGGGCGCCAAGATCGTGCCGCTGGAGCACGCCTCGCGGCTGGCCCAAGCGGCCCGCGCCCAGGGAAAGAAAGTGGTCTTCACCAACGGCTGCTTCGACCTGCTGCACCAGGGGCACGTCGCGTACCTGGAAGAGGCCGGACGGCAAGGCGACCTGCTCTTCCTGGGCCTCAACAGCGACGCCAGCGTGCGGGCGATCAAGGGCCCCACCCGGCCGGTGCGCAGCCAAGCCGACCGCGCCACGGTGCTGGCCGCGCTTGCCACCGTGGATTACATCACGATCTTCGACGAGGCGACGCCGATCCAGCTCATCGAAGCCATCCGCCCGGACGTGCTCGTGAAAGGCGGCGACTACCACAACCGATTGCAGGAGATCATTGGCCGAGACCTGGTGGAAGGTTACGGCGGCCGCCTGCACCTGGCGGTGTTCGTGGAAGGGGTCTCGACCACGCAGATCCTGCGTTCGATCGCGGCGTAGCCTGACTCTCCGAGTCGGGCAGCGTGTCTCCCGTGGGGCCGAGTCGGGCCGCCCGATCGGAGAGTCAGGCTACGGTTTGCGGCTGGCGGCGGTATCGAGGGCTTTCTTCGCCCGCTCGGTCAACGGCGCGGCCCACGGCTTCTCTCGATAAAGCTGGATGACCGCTTGCCGGATTTGCCTGGCGGTGGCCGGGTCACTGGACTCGATTTGATCGGCGTAGTCCAGCCGCTCGGTCTGCGCGTTGACGTGTTCCGTGACGAAGTTTTGGGCGACCGTCTTGAGCCGCGCCGCCCGCTTGGTGGCCAACAGCACGCAGCGTTGGCCATTCTTGGAAGGCAGCCCCACGCCTCCTTCGTACAACTGCGAGATCGCCTCCAGCTTTTCGACGCAGGCCGGCGGATCGAGCGACTCGAGCCGCAGCGCCTCGAGGAACGCCCGCTCGACGAGGCTGAGCTTCGTCGTCGCGTTGGCCATCTTGGAAAGGCGTTCCAAACGGTTCTCCAACGTGGTTAGCTCGATGTCGTCGCCCAGCTTCTCCATTTCGCGGGACCTGGGGTCGGCGCGATAGTACTTGAGGAACAGGTTGACGTCGTCTTCGCAGGCCAGCAGATCGGCGGGGTCGCCGCTGGCCAGGCGCGCCGTGACGCGGTCGTACAGCGTGTCGGCCGCAGGCGGCTGCAGGAAATAGGCGACCACCAGGCCGACCGCCATCAGCCCGATGAGGAATAGGATCGTCTGTGGCGAGAGCCAGCGCGCGGGCTCGGCGCCCTCCGTGTCGTGGCCCACGGGCTGTTCGTCCACGGTCGTGAAGCGATGGCCGGCTCGGCGGACCTCGGAATCGGACTTGGGGTCGGGGCCGCTGACGGTTTTCAGCGGGTTCGTGCCTCTGGTGGCATCGGAGGGCGAGACGCGGGCCTCCGGCGGCCGCGTGGCCACGCGCGTCTGGGCCACGTCGGCCGGACCTTGCCCCGCGTCGCCCGTCGGGGGCGAGGAGGCGAGGTCGAAGCCGGCGTCTTGACCGGCCTGCTGCTCACGGATCGCCAGCGTGGCCAGGCCGCGGAAGGTGGCCTCGAGCCGCCGGGCGAGCACCGTGGCATTCGGGATCCGCCGCTCCGCGTCTTTCTCCAGGAGCTGCATCACGATCGCTTCGACTTCGCTCGGCACGCTCTGGTTGAAACGGCGGAGCGGCTCGGGCTGGGCGAACCGCTGCATTTGCAGGAGCTGCGGCACCGACTTGGCCACGAACGGCGGCCGGCCGGCCAGCAGCGTGTACAGCACGGCCCCCAGGCTGTAGAGGTCGCCACGGTGGCCGACGGGCCGGCCGTCGGCCTGCTCGGGCGCCATGAACTCGGCGGTGCCCAGCACGCCGCCGGCGGTCGTCGCGCCGTCGCTGCCAAACAGCTTGGCGATGCCGAAGTCGGAGAGCTTGACCTTGCCGTCGCGGGCCAGCAGCAGGTTCGCCGGCTTGATGTCGCGATGCACCACGCCGCGGTCGTGCGCGTGCTTCAGCGCCGCGCAGACCTGAACGGCGATCTCCTTGACCTCCGCCCACTCGAACCGCCGCCCGCCGCGCAGCTCATCGTCGAGGCTGGTCCCGTCGATGAGCTCCATGGCGTAGAACACCACGCCGTCTTGCTCGCCCCAGCCGAAGAGCCGCACGATGTTGTCGTGCCGCAGCTTGCGGAGGGTCTCGATCTCGATGTCGAAGCGGGCGCGAAAGTCCTCGTCCGTCGCCAGCGCGGCGGTCAGCACCTTGATGGCCGCCGCCTCGCCGGTGTTCACATCGACGCCGGCGTAGACCGTGCCCATGCCGCCGCGGCCGATCTGCCGCTCGATGCGATACGGGCCGAGTTGCTCCGGTTGCATGGACGCGTTCCACGTGCCGCCGCGCGTCGCCCAGAACGGGCACGGTCAAGACGTTCGCATCGCGAGACGAGCTTTGACGAGACGAATCCCTGACGAGCAGCGATGACAAGTTGCCCCAGGGAGTCATCGTAACTCTCGGGGCAGGCGAATGCCAGCGCCCCTTGCAGGTCGCGTGACTGTCATTCTGAGCGGAGCGAAGAATCTCGCGCGGCGCTGCCGAGACTCTTCGCTGCGCTCAGAGTGACAGTCCTCGGCTACGCCGCGGCGGACTGGCCGGCGCCCTTGATCCGGGCGCTGAGGCGCGACTTGTGCCGGGAGGCGGTGTTGCGGTGAATCACGCCGGCCGCAGCCGCCTTATCGAGCTTCTTGCACGCCAAGCGGTATTCGGCGTCCATCTTCCCCTGGTCGCCCGCGGCGACCGCGGCCAGCACGCGCTTGATCTGCGTCCGCAGCGACGACTTGACGGCCCGATTGCGCGTGCGACGCACAAGGCTCTGGCGTAACCGCTTCTTGCCGCTCTTGGTGATGGGCATGACACGTCTCTTGCAAGGTTATGGGAATTCGGAATGCGGTGACAGGTAGCTGAACTCGCCAGAGTTCAGG
>JBGQHD010000635.1:0-3918 GCA_041497795.1 Planctomycetia bacterium | reverse complement strand
GCTTCAGCGTCCTTCGGGCAGCAGAGCCAAGGCGAGGCGGCCGGCGCGCTGGCAGTTTGCAAAATGGTCGCGCAATTGCCGCAGCGGCTCGGGGCTGGAGAGGATCACGTAATCCAATCCCCAGGCCTTGAGAATCGGCTCCGTGAAGCGGCGCGCGGAGTCGGTGGAGTTCTCCACCAGGTAGCTGCGATAGCCGATGATGGCCAGCAGCGGCAGTTGCATGTCCAAGAGCACGTTACGCAGGGCATCGCCCGACTCGAATAGACCGGTGTTCTGGATCATCACCATCGGCCGGGCACCGCCAATGTGCAAACCGGCCGCCACGGCCCAGGCTTCGCCTTCGCGGCAGACGCGCACGAGGTGAAGCCCCAAAGCCTGCTCGAGCGCCTCTTCCCAGCGCCCGATGGCCGAATCGGGCAACCACACGACGTGCGTGATCCCCAGCTCGCGGAGCAGGCCGACGATCTCGGGGCCAGAGAGCATGGGCAATGACGCGGTGAGGGGGGTAAGGGGTGGGAGGAAGCGAACGTCCAACGTCCAACGTCCAACGTCGAACGTCCAACATACATCGAACGTCTGATGACCGCGTCCGTTCAATGTTGGACGTTCGACGTTCGACGTTGGACGTTCGGGCCCTCGCCAGCGAGCCGGAAGTGCGACGACCATCCAGCTTCCGGTGGGCCGGCGCTCGCTGCGCAAGCTGGTCCCACCCTACTTCGCTTACTTCACGCGAAAGATCGTCACCCAAATGAACGGCTTGTCGTTTTCGTCGATCCGCGTTTCGCTTCGCAAGCGAGCGTTCGCCCCGCCCAGCAGCTTGGAAACGAGCATGCCGGGCGTCTGGCGGCTGGGCGCCACGGTGACCGTGACCTTCGTGACGTCGAGATTGAGCTCGGCCAGCGCGTTGTGATCCAGCAGAATGGGAGCGCCGATCTTCTTCGAGATGGCCCCCAACGCCTCGAGCATCGGCGTGCCCTTGGGGACTTCGACGTCCAGGAACTCGAACAAGCCCGGCAGCAGCTTGCGGCGCTGTTCGTCAGCCGACATGCCGATGGGCCAGGCGTCTTTCTCCGTCAGGCCCGAGCGAACCTCGAGCCGCACCTTACCGCCGGCGGCCGTGCGCGGCGCCAGCCCCAGGCCGGCGGGCCGCGTCAGGCAGGCCAGGGCGGTGCCGCAGGCCACGCCTTCCAGGTCTTCGCTCAGGTCGCCGGCCTCTTTCAGGGCGTCGCGGACGCCGGCTGCCAGGGCCACGTCGTGGCCGAGGCCGGCGGCGATCTTTTCCATCACCTCCGCCCGCGGCTTGCCCTGGGTGGAGAACTTGACCGGCTTGGCCAGGTCCTTCCGCAGGGCGTCGAATTGATCGGTGGTCAAGCCGAAGGCCGTAATCTTGGGGCGGCTGCCGGGAGGGCCGAGCTCCCGGATTTCTTTGACATAAGCGGCAATCTTGCCGCCGTCGCGGAGCGTGAACTTGCCGCCGGGCAGCACCAACTCGCCGCGGGCGTTGAGCGTGCCGGTCACCCGGTACAACGGCGCCGTCTTGGTGCCGCTGGTGACCACCTGCACTGTGTCGGTCGAGCGGCCGCCGCGGATGCGGACGGAGAGCTTCAGCTCCTCGAACAGGCGATACCACTGCTGCGTTTCGAGGCTCGAAAACTCCGGGTCCGTCGAGATCTCCAGCTCCACCCGCGGGGCGGCCGAGACCGATGCCGCCAAGGCGACGGCACAAACCGCGGCGAGAACAGAGGTGCGAGTCATCGCCATGACGGGCCTCGGCAGGGAAGACAGCGAACGTGACGATCCTGAGTGATCTTTTGCGCCGCTACCGATTATACACTCCGTAGCCTGACTCTCCGAGTCGGGCCCCCGACTTGCCCCGACTTGCCGACTTGGAGAGGGACGCCCGACTCGGAGAGTCAGGCTACGGCGTGCGGGTTTCCAAGCCCTGGGGACGCGAGTATGATGAAGAGGCCACTTCGTTCCGCGTGATCGAGCCTGTTTTTCGGCGACGGACGTACTTCACCTCGCGCGCCGACCGCCTGCCTTCAGTCTGGAAAGGTGCCGTCTTGGCTCTCTTTGGCAAGAAGAAACCGAACCTGGTCGAGCCGCCCATCAAGTTCGTTCCCAAGAACGAGCTGCCGCCGTTCGAGGAGCAGGCGCAGGAGATTTACATCGCCACGCGGGTGTTCGTCTCGCACGCCCTGGCCGCGCGGGCCGAGTCGCTGCTGCTGGTCCTCAGCGGCGGCGGCGTGGCCGTGCAGTACGTGATCGACGGCATCTCGCACGCCGCGCCGGGACTGGACCGCGACACGGGGGCCACGTTCATGGCCATGCTGAAAGTCGTGGCCGGGCTGGACCTCAACAACCGCACGCCGCTGCAGCGCGGCAATTTCGAGATCCATTATCGCCAGAAGAAGTATAAGACCGAGCTGATCAGCCAGCTCAGCCAGGCGGGCGAGCAGTTGCTGATGAAGTTCGACGACGGCACGCCCCCGCCGGCCAAGCTGGACGAGTGCGGCATGCGGCCGCAGATGGTCGAGCAGCTCAAGCAGTTGGGCGACGGCAACGGCTTCATCCTCATCTCGTCGCCGCCGCACGCGGGCTTTACCACGACGTTTAATTGCACCATCCGCGCCATCGACCGCTATATCCGCAACGTGGTGGCCGTCGAGGACGGCGCGACCGAAGAGAAGGAAGTCGAGAACGCCCCGATCACGAAGTACGACTCGAAGGCCGGCGAAAAGCCGCTGACGGTGCTGCCCAAGCTGCTGCGCACCTACCCGGACGTGGTCTGCATCCGCAAGCTGACCGACGGCGAGCTGGTGAACCTGTTGAGCGAACTACCCGAGGATAACCGGCTGATCGTCGGCGGCGTCGTGGCCACCGACGCAGCCGAGGCGCTGTTCCGCGTGCTGGCGCTGAAGTGCGATCGCCAGAAATTCGCCAAGGCGGTGACGGCTTCACTGAACGTCCGCGTGCTGCGGATGCTGTGCGAACATTGCAAACAGCAGTACGCGCCCCCGCCGCAGTTATTGCAGCAGCTCGGCTTGCCGCCGAACAAGCCGATGGCCTTCTACCGCCCCGGCCCGCCGCCGTGCCCCCCCAACATTAAGCCCGAGGACGCGCCGACCGTTTGCCCCGTGTGCAACGGCATCGGTTACAAAGGCCGCAGCGCGATCTTCGAGCTGCTGGTGATGACCGACGAGCTGCGCAAGGTTTTGGCGACCGCCAAGAACCCCGAAGAATTTCGCAAGGCGGCCAAGAAGGCCCGCCACGCCAACCTGCTGGAAGAAGGCATCGTCGCCGCCGCGCGAGGGATGACGTCGATTCAGGAGGTGTTTCGCGTGATTAAGGGATGACGAATGCGGAGTGCGGAATTCGGAATGCGGAATGGTTTGGTTCCGCATTCCGCATTCCGCATTTGCGTATTGCGACTATTCTGTCCCGCGTGTCTGACCGCGAAGTCCTCCGTTGACCGGCAACACTTGCCCTGTGATGAAGGCCGCGTCGGGCGAGGCCAGGAACCTCGCCACTCGGGCCACGTCTTCCGGCGTGCCCCAGCGGCCAAGGAGTGATTCCCGCATGGCGCGCTTCTGCCAGCCGGCCGAGGCCCGCTGGCCCCAGGCGGTTTTAATCCAGCCGGGAGCGATGCAATTGACGCGCACTTCGGGCGCTAGTGATTTCGCCAGGCTGCGGGTGAAGGCCATGACCGCTCCCTTGGTCGCGGCGAACAGCTCGCCGCTGTCGCCGGCCATGCCGTGTTCGGCCTGGTCCCAGCCGATGTTAATGATCGTGGGGTAGGCTTCCAGCCTGCCAGGCACGTTGGAAACGTGCCCCACGGCCGCGGCTTTCATCCTCTCCCCTGCGAGACGTGAAAGCCGCATGGTGGCCATCACGTCCACTCGCCACAATTCCTCCAGC
>JBGQHD010000634.1:0-3919 GCA_041497795.1 Planctomycetia bacterium | reverse complement strand
GACGCCAAGCAGCCGGAGGCAGACGCCGCGGCACAAAAGGCCGCACAGAAAGTCATTGCCCAGAAGGCCGCCGCACAGAAAGCCGCCGCGGAGAAGCTCGAACGAGACCTCGCCAAGGCCCGCAACGACGCCCGCCGCCCCTTTGAGGGCAAAGTCACCCAGCTTACCCAAGCGCTCGACGAGCTGAACGGCCGTCTGGCCATGATCGAGGGCCGGCACGACGAAGGGCTGAAGCTCCTTGAGAAGGCCAACGGCGTCTTGAAGGAGCACCTGGCCTATTTCCATTCGCTCGCCGGCAAGCACGACAAGGCGATCCAGTTGGCCAAGCAGGCTAAGGACGCCAATCCCAGCGAAGTCCATCCGCTGGCCGTGTACGTGGACGTGCTTTATCGAGCCGGCAAGAAGGACGACGCCCGCAAGGTCTTCGACGAGCTGCTGGCGATCTCTTCGGTGATCGATCTCGACGTGCCCCCGATGCAGCGGCTGGCGCCGATCGCCAAGGAGTTCGGTCTGCGGGCCGATTGGCGGCGGCCGCGGGAGACGCCGGGCGACCTCGGCCAGCGGCCCCCCTTGGCGTCGCTCGGCCCGTTCCGCTGGCAGCCGGTGAAGGCCGACGACTGGACGTTGCCCACGGGCGACGGCCGCACCGTGTCGCTCTCGGCATATCGTGGCAAGCCGGTGGTCGTGATCTTCTACCTGGGCTACGGCTGCCTGCACTGTGCCCAGCAGATCGAGAAGTTTGCGTCCAAGGCCGAGGAATTCCGCAAGGCCGGCATCGCGCTGCTGGCGATCAGCAGCGACACGACCGCTAACTTGCACAAGTCGATCGAGAGGTATGAGGCGGAGAAGACCCCCCGCCAGACGTTCCCCATGCCGCTGGTGGCCGACCCGGAGTTGCGGGTCTTCCGGCAGTACCGGGCCTACGACGACTTCGAGCGGGCACCGCTGCACGGCACGTTCTTGATCGACGGCCAAGGGCTGATCCGCTGGCAAGACATCGGCTACGACCCGTTCATGGAGGCCGACTTCCTCTTGGCCGAAGCCCAGCGGCTGCTCAAGCAGCCGGCCTCCCGAGCCGAGCGGGGGCGCCCCACCGCCGCGGGGGATTGAAACTGCCCCGTCTCAGGCAAGACTCACCCGCTCTGCGTCACTGCCGTTGTTCCAAGGCCAGCCACGGCCGGGTTGCCGGGCCGGTATAGCGCGCCCGCGGCCGGATGAGCCGGTTGTGCTCGTATTGCTCCATCACGTGGGCACACCAACCGCTCACGCGGCTGAGCACGAACAGCGGGGTGTACAAATCCACGGGCAAGCCGAGGTAATAGTAGAGCCGCGCGCTGGGCCAATCGAGGTTCGGCGGCAGGCCCTTCTCGGTCTCCACGATCCGTTCGATCGTATCGGCGATTTGCTCGAGATCTTCGTGGCCCGACTCTTTGGCCAGAACGGCACACAGCGACTTGAGGTACCGCGCCCGGGGATCGCCCGTCTTATAGACGCGGTGCCCGAAACCCATGATCCGCACCTTGTTGGCCAGCGCCTTGCGGACCCAGGTCTCGGCCCGATGGGGAGAGCCGACCTCTTGGAGCACATCCATGACCTTCTCGTTGGCCCCGCCGTGCAAGGGACCCTTCAAGGCCCCAATCGCCGCCGTAATCGAGGAATACAAGTCCGAGAGCGTCGAGCAAGTGACGCGGGCCGTGAAGGTCGAGGCGTTGAACTCGTGCTCGGCGTACAGGATGAGCGTCACGTCCATCGCCCGCTCGAACCGCTCCGAGGGGCGCGTGCCGGTCGTCATCCAGAGGATGTTGCCGGCCAGTGAGAGCGTGGGGTCGGGGTCGATCGGCGCCTGCCCCTGGCGCAGGCGATGCCCCGCGGCCATGATGATCGGCAGCCGCGCCAGCAGCCGCTCGCTTTTACGCAGGTTGGCGGCGTGGGAGTTGTCTGGCCCGTCCGGGTCCCAATGCGCTAGCAGGCTGGCGCCGCTGCGCATGACGTCCATCATCGGCGCTTCGTCAGGGATCTTGCTGAGCAAGTCGATGATCTCGGGAGGCACCTTGCCGGCTTCCGTCAGGCGTTCGCGGAAGGCGTCCAGCTCCTTTCGCTGGGGAAGCTCGCCGACCAGGATCAGGTAAGCCACCTCCTCGAACGAGGCGTTCTCCGCCAGGTCTTCGATCTTGTAGCCACGGTATTGCAGACCGCCGGCGATGGTGCTGATCGCCGTCTCGCCGGCGATGATGCCCTCCAGACCGGGGCTGTAGATTTCTTCAGGCATGGGTCGTCCTATGAGAAGGGGACAGGGGTGGGACCAGGCCGCGCCAGGGGTGATGCGAAGCTCGAAAGCTCAAATCCGAAACCCGAAGCACGAAATCCGAAACAAGCACCAAATACCAATCACCGAAACCGCGGTCGAGTGCCTTGGCTTTGGTCACTCGAGCATTCGTGCTAGGTATTTGTTTCGAATTTCGAGCTTCGGATTTCGTGCTTCCTTCGTCATTCGAGCTTCGTCATTCGTCATTTCCATCACCTGTCACCGCTGCGGCCGGCGAAGTACTCGCGGTCGCGTTCCTCGAATTCCTCGTATCCCAGCAGATCGTAAAGCTCCTGCCGCGTCTGCATCATGTCCATCAGCTCGGTCTGAATCCCCTCGTCCGCGATCGTCTCCAGCGAGGCCTCGATGACTTTCATCGCCACGCGCAGCAGCGTTACCGGGTACAGCACGGCGGCGTAGCCCATCGCATTCAGGTCGTCGATCGGCAGCAGCGGGCTCTTGCCGAACTCCGTCATGTTGGCCACTAGCGGCACCTCGACCGTTTTGGCGAAGCGCTCGAACTCGTCGCGGTTCTCCAGGGCTTCTGGGAAGATCCAGTCGGCCCCGGCTTCAACATAGCGCAGGGAGCGCTGCACGGCCTCGTCGAACGAAGTCACGCCCCGCGCGTCGGTGCGGGCGATGATCACCAGCTCGGCGTCCGTGCGGGCTGCCGCCGCCGCCCGCAGCTTGGCGCACATTTCCTCCGGCTCGACGAGCGACTTGCCCGACAGGTGGCCGCAGCGCTTAGGCAAGCGCTGGTCTTCGAGCTGAATGGCCGCGGCGCCGGCCGCCTCCAGCTCCACCACGGTGCGATGGACGTTGAGCGGCTCGCCAAAGCCGGTGTCGGCGTCCACGATAATGGGTATCTCGACGCTGCGCGTGAGGTAGGTCGTCTGCTGGGCCAGCTCGGTGAGCGTGAAGAGTCCCACGTCGGGCAACGCTAACGTGCCGGCCGAGAACGCCGCGCCGGACAAGTACGCCGCCTCGAAGCCGGCCGCCTCGATCATCCGCGCCACCAGCGCGTTGAACGCCCCGGGCACTTGAATGGTGGCATCGGAGACGGCCTGGCGAAGCAACTTGCCGGGAGAAGCGTGCATGGACTCGCCCGCCGGAGAGGAAGCGGCACAGGCGAACCGCCCGCGTGCCGTGGGGCAATATAGAGGCGGTTTCACCGCCATTGCAAGCCGACGCGCAGCGGGTGTATCGTGCGAGTATGAGGTCAGGCCTGCCCAATTCGCCCGCCAAGCCACCCGGCGATCCTTGCGCGGTCCCCCACCCATTAGAACCGTCGATCCTACGTCGCCGCCGGCAGCAGGCGGTGGTGGAAGTGCTGCTGATCTTCTGTTTGTTCTTCGTCTATGCCGCCGGGCCGACTCCCGACGTCAACGAGTCGCATTACCTCTGCAAGGTGAAGCAAGCTTGGAGCCCGGATTGGCTGCCAGGCGATTTCTTCCTCAACACGCCCGACGCCCACCCGGTATTCACGGCGACATGCGGCTGGATGACGCTCTTTCTTTCCCTGCCGGCATTCGCCTGGACGGGGCGGGTGCTGACGTGGCTGGCTTTGGCCTGGGCCTGGCGGCGGCTGAGCTATGCGCTGGTGTCGCGCGCATG
>JBGQHD010000633.1:0-3920 GCA_041497795.1 Planctomycetia bacterium | reverse complement strand
GGTCCCTCGGCTGCTGGCCGAAAAAGGCTACCACAGCCTGCAAACCGGCAAGTGGTGGGAGGGTAGCTACAAGCTCGGCGGATTCACCGACGGCATGACCCACGGCGACCCGCGCGGCAAGCCAGCGGGCCGGCACGGCGACGCGGGCCTGCGGATCGGTCGTGAGGGCTTGCAGCCGATCTTCGATTTCATCGAGCAACGGGACGAGCGGCCGTTCTTCATCTGGTACGCGCCGATGATGCCGCACGCGCCCCACAACCCGCCGGCCCGGCTAGTTGCGAAGTATGAGCGGCCGGACCGTTCGCCGTTCGTCGCCCGCTACCAGGCGATGTGCGAGTGGTTCGACGAGACCTGTGGCGAGCTGCTGGCGTATCTCGACAAGAACAAGCTGGCGGACGACACGCTCGTGCTCTTCGTCACCGACAACGGCTGGATTCAAAGCGCCGACTCGGCGAACTTCGCCCCCAAGAGCAAGCGGTCACCCTACGACGGCGGGCTGCGGACGCCGATCCTGCTGCGCTGGCCGGGCAGGATCAAGCCCGCGCGGGATGACGAGACGTTGGTGATGAGCCTGGACCTCGTGCCCACCCTGCTGCGGGCCTGCGGCGCGAAGCCGACGAAGGACATGCCGGGGATTAACCTGCTGGAAGTCTGTGCCGGCAAACCGTCGCCGCGGCAGGCCATTTACGGCGAAGTGTTCACGCACGACGCCGTGGACATCGACCGCCCGGCGGCGAACGTGCAGTACCGGTGGTGTATTGAAGGTCGGTGGAAGCTCATCCTGCCGCACGACCCGCAGGCGCGGACCGAGCTGTACGATCTGAAGGCGGACCCCACGGAGGCAAAGAATCTCGCCGAGGAGGAGGCCGACACCGCCCTGCGGCTGACGCGACAGCTTGATTCTTGGTGGGCCGCGAAGTGACGTGGGGCACGTTTACAAACGTGCCCGTAATCCAGTTCGCCGGTCTTCGGAAGCGCAAACCGGGCACGTTTGTAAACGTGCCTCACCTCATTCCCCCTCGGGCCGAATCTCCACGATCTTCAGCCGCGTGGTGCCGCGCGGCACCTGGATTTCGGCCACCTCGCCCACCTTCTTGCCGAGCATGCCCTGCGCCAGGGGGCTGGTCACCAGGATTCGCCCTGAGTCGTAGTCTTCCTCGCCGCCGCCGACCAGCGTGTAGGTCTCCTGGTCGCCGAAGTCGAGGTCCTCGACGACCACCGTGACGCCCAGGCCGACCTGGTCCTTCGGCAGCTTGCTTGTATCGACGATGTACGACTTGCTCAGCCGCGAGCGCAGCTCGCTCATCCGCGCGTGCAGGTACTGCAGCGACTCGCGGGCCCCGTGGTATTCGGCGTTTTCGCTCAGGTCGCCTTCCGACCGGGCGGCGGCCACGCGGGCGGCCAGCTTGGGCTCCTCCTCGGTTTCCAGTTGGCGCAGGTCGGCCTTCAGCTTCTCGTAGCCGACCATAGTCATGGGAAGCCGATCGGTCATGCTCTTTCTCCGCCGGAGAAAAAAAGAAGACATCCCCTGCAATGCTGGGATGTCTGGGTGGTCATTTTGCCCGGATCGCCGGCGCCTGTAAAGTGTAAAGGTCGGTGTATTCCGGACGGGTCCCAAGGGGGCCCCAAGCCCCGACGTTGCGTCGTGGGCGGTTCGCGGCAGCCGCCGCGCTCTCTCGGCTTTCTTGACCTGCTCTCGCAAAGTGCCTAGCATGGCGACCAACGGAGATGCCAAGGCACCACCTGCCTTCCCACGAGCTGCCTTCCCACGAGGCTGCCTTGTTCCGTGAGGCGGCGCACGACGCCGCACCCTGCCCACACTCGCCCGCCTTACCCTTGACGCTTGCTGCATTTCTGACCGCTCGAGCTGAGACCCATCCCGCTGAGACCCATCCCATGGAACAGAAGTTCGACGTTCTTCCCAAGGCGGAAATCCGGCTGGAGGGCCGCAAGGTCATCCGCGGCGACGTGACGCACGACTGGGGCCTGCGCCTGCAGTGGGAGGTCCGTCACAACGGCAAAGTCGTGGCCACACCGGCCGCCCGCGCCGACGCGAGCTACGAACACCCGGACCGGGCGCCCGGCAAGTACGAGATCGTGCTGCAGACGTGGAAGTACGTGGACTACGCCAAGAACCCCGCCGGCGAGTTCGTGAACAGCAAGTTCATCGAGATCTCGAACAAGGTGAGCTACACGATTTGACAGGGGGCAGGAGTCAGGAGCCAGGAGTCAGGATGGGCATGGCCGCCCATCCAGCGAATCTCACCTCCTGAGCCCTGCATCGGACATCCTGACCCCTGCCTCCTGACCCCTGCCTCCTGCCTCCTGCCTCCTGACCCCTGCCTCCTGCCTCCTGTCCCCTGACTCCTGATCTGCAAGGAGACGAGCGCATGCTCCGCATCGGCGATGTCAAAGTTCCCGTCTGCCACGGCGTGACGCGGCGGAGCTTCTTGCAGGCCGGCTCGGCCGGCCTGGCCGGGCTGGCGCTACCGACGCTGATGCGGCTTCAGGATGCCGGCGCGGTCGACGAACGCCAGGCCAAGATTCGTAACTGCATCACGATCTTCCTGGTCGGCTCCCCCGGACACCTCGATACCTGGGACATGAAGCCGGAGGCCCCCGTCGAGGTCCGCGGCAAGTTCAAGCCGATCGCCACGAAGGTGCCGGGCATTCAGATTTGCGAGCACTTCCCGCTCATGGCCCGGATGATGGACAAGGTCGCCCTGATCCGCAGCCTGCACTACAACACCGGCTCGACGCATGAGAACGGCCAACGGTGGATGATGACGGCCCACGACTTCGGGGCCGACAACGTCAAGCCGCACAGCGGCAGCGTGATCTCCCGCGTCTTCGGCCCGCGGGGCGAGCTGCCGGCCAACGTCGTGCTGCCCGGGCCGATCGGCAACACCGGCGCGGGGCTGCTGCACGGCCAGACCTCCGGCTACCTGGGCAGCGCGCACGAGCCGTTCTTCCTCAACTCCGATCCGGCCCGGCCCGACTTCAAGGTCAGCGATATCGAGCCTCCGGCCGGCCTGGGGAAGTTCCGCCTCGACTCGCGGCAGCAGCTCCTGGCGAAGATCGACGAGCTGCAGCGCCGCACCGAGACCCGCACCACGCAGATGTACGACAGCGCCTACGAGCGGGCCTTCCGCCTCTTGACCTCGCCCAAGGCCAAGGAGGCGTTCGATCTGGCCAAGGAGCCGGACAAGCTCCGCGACCGCTACGGCCGCAACACGCTGGGCCAAAGCTGCCTCTTGGCCCGCCGGCTGATCGAGCGCGGCGTGCGCTATGCCACCGTGAACCACTTCGACACGGTCTTCGGTATTTCCTGCTGGGACATGCACGCCGACGGCAGCAGCCTGAACAACACCTACCTCGATTACGAGCGGCACCTGTGCCCGCAGTTCGACTGGGCCTTCACGGCGCTGATCGAAGACCTGGAGCAGCGCGGCCTGTTGAAAGAGACCGTGGTCGCCGTGCTGAGCGAATTCGGCCGCACGCCGGGCATCAACCCGCGCGGCGGCCGCGACCACTATCCGGACGCCTGGACGAACTTCCTCTGCGGCGGCAACATCCGCGGCGGCCAGGTCGTGGGCTCGACCGACAAGATCGGCGCCCGCCCCCACAACAACCCCATTGACCCGCCCCAAGTGCTGGCCTCGATCTACCACGGCATGGGCATCAACCTCGACACGACGATGATGCCCGGCCCCGGCAGCCGCCCCGTCCGGCTGGTGGAGGCCGAGCCGATTCCGCAGTTGTTCGCGTAATGTGGCCGACTCGCTCTGCGAGTCGGCGGCAACCCGCAGAGCGAGTGGCCCACATTCAAGCAAGCCCGCGTCAAGCAAGCCCCCGCCAAACGGGGGGAGAAACCTTGAAGCGGACCAAGCGGCAGACGGGGGGTCGCATTCAACCTTGTG
>JBGQHD010000632.1:0-3922 GCA_041497795.1 Planctomycetia bacterium | reverse complement strand
CCCCCCCCCGAAAACCCCCCCCGGTCCACGCGCCCCGCGTCCACCACGAGGCCGCCGCTAGCCGCTGCACGGCGGAGCGGTAATAATCCTTGGCGCGCTGACGTCGCGACATCGAACCCTGAGACTATCCTGCCTGCTCAACGATGGCCAAACCCAAAGTCGCCAAACCCAGAGTCTTCGTCTCCCGCCTCATTCCCGAAGCCGGCCTCAACAAGATCAAGGCCGCCTGCGAGGCCGAGATCTGGCCCGATCCGCTGCCGCCGCCGCGCGACGTGCTGCTGAAGAAGGTGGCCGGCTGCGACGGGCTGTTGTCGCTGCTGACCGACCGCGTCGATGCCGAGCTGCTGGCCGCGGCCCCCAAGCTGCGGGTGGTGAGCAACTACGCCGTCGGCTTCAACAACATCGATGTGCCGGCCTGCACGGCCCGCGGCGTGGCCGTGGGCAATACGCCCGACGTGCTGACCGACGCCACGGCCGACATGGCCCTGGCCCTGCTGTTGGCCGCCGCCCGCCGCATCTGCGAGTCGCAGCAGTACGCCCGCGAGAAGAAGTGGAAGACCTGGGAGCCGCTGGGGCACATCGGTCAGGACCTCGTCGGCCGCACGCTGGGCATCGTCGGCCTGGGCCGCATCGGCATGGCCGTTGCCCGGCGCTGCCGCGGCGGCTGGGGCATGCGCGTCGTCTATCACGACGTGCGCCGCAACGAGGCCGCTAACCGCGAACTGGCGGCCACGCAAGTCGATTTCCAGCGGCTGCTGGCCGAGAGCGACTTCATTTCGATCCATGCCAACCTCGACGACACCACCCGCGGCATGTTCAACGCCGCGACCTTCGCCAAGATGAAGCCGACCGCCGTGCTGGTAAACACCGCCCGCGGGCCGCTCGTCGTGCAGAAGGACCTGATCGAGGCCTTGAAAAACGGCCGCATCTTCGCCGCCGGCCTGGATGTGACCGATCCGGAGCCGCCCGACCCGGCCGATCCGCTGCTCTTCCTGCCCAACTGCGTGGTGGCCCCGCACATCGCCAGCGCCACCGTCAGCAGCCGCAACGGCATGGCCGAGATCGCCGCCGATAACCTGATCGCCGGCGTTCGCGGCGAGCCGCTGCGGGCCTGGGTGAATCCCGAGGTCGGCAAGCTCAGCCGGTCCGGTTGACCGGATCACTCCGCATAGGGCATCGAGGTTGCGACGGTGCCACGCCGCACGCGTGTCACTTCCGCCCGGTTTGTGCCCTGGTTTCCGCCTGCGATTCGGGTGCATGCTATGGTTTCGGGTGGTGACCGCCGATTCTTGCGAGATGCCCATGTCCCAGCACGACACGTCGCCCGAAAGCTCCTCTGCCGACGGACGCCGCACGTTCTCTTGGAGCTTTTCCCTGGGCAGCAAAGCGGACAGTCTCCGCCAGTCGATGGAGGCTGCCCGAGCCGCGGGGGTCGAGCCGGAAGTGCGGCAGCACGTCTGGGAATTCGACCCCTTGGCGATCCTGGAGCGGATGGAACAGACGGAAAGCCAGGATTCTCTGCGCTGGCTGAGGCGGTTCCTGGCTTGGCTGCCTCGTGCCGTGTTCCTGACAATGCTGGCAGGCGGCGTGGTCTTGGGGTTCTTTGAGCCGACACTGGGACCGATTTGGGGCGGCATCTTCGGCGCCGTGCTCGGCGGCTTCTTCTGCAAGATGACGCAGCCCAACGACTGGTGGAACCGCTTCTAGCGTTCGCGGTGCGGGATGCGGATCGCCGCAAACGGCGCAAACGCCGATGCCACTTCCACGGCCGTGGCTTTCTTGATAATCTTGCGGCGTCACGCGGGTGGGGCAGGCATCCTGCCCTCGGTGACGTAGGTATCCTGCCTGCCAAGCAGGCCGCAAGCCCACGGACAGGTAGCTCAGTTGGTAGAGCACTGGACTGAAAATCCAGGTGTCGCCGGTTCAACCCCGGCCCTGTCCACTTGGTCCACGATTCCCGCGTCCCGGTCGCTGGCGCGGGTGGCCCAGCATTTGCGCAATCACTAACCCGACGCGCAAGCGAGGGAGCAGCGCCGTTTGTCCCGCTCCTCCCTCGCTGGCGCGTCGGGTTAATCTGTCGAG
This sequence comes from Planctomycetia bacterium, assembly GCA_041497795.1. Lineage (GTDB taxonomy): Bacteria > Planctomycetota > Planctomycetia > Pirellulales > S012-138 > JBGQHD01. Next base: position 1,840 of record JBGQHD010000632.1, on the reverse strand, counting down.
TGTCCTCGATGAAAATCCTCGTCGTTGGCAACGGCGGCCGCGAGCACGCGCTGGCTTGGAAGATCGCCCAAAGCCCTCGCTCCCCGCGCGTCTTCGTCGCGCCGGGCAACGCCGGCACGGCCCAGGACGCCGAGAACGTGGACATTGCGGCCACCGACGTTCCCCGGCTGCTGAAGTTCGCCCGCGACGAGAAGGTGGATATCACCGTCGTCGGCCCCGAGCAGCCCCTGGCCGCCGGCATCGTCGATGCCTTTCTGGCCGCGAAGCTCCGCATCTTCGGCCCCACCAAGGCCGCCGCCGAGCTGGAGGCCAGCAAGGTCTTCTGCAAGCGCCTGCTGCGCCACGCCGACGTGCCCACGGCCGACTACCGCGCCTTCCGCGACGCAGAAAGTGCCCTGCACTATCTCACGCAGCGCGAAGACGTGCCCGTGGTGGTGAAGGCCGACGGGCTGGCCGGCGGCAAGGGGGTGATCGTCTGCTCCAGCCGGTCCGAGGCCGTGCAGGCCGTCAGGCGGGTCGCCCTGGAGAAGGAGTTCGGCGCGGCCGGCGATCAGCTCATCATCGAAGATCGCCTGGAAGGGGAAGAGGCCAGCGTGCTGGCCATTACCGACGGCCACGCGATCGTTACGCTCATGCCCGTCCAAGACCACAAGCCGGCCTACGACGGCGACCGCGGCCCCAACACCGGCGGCATGGGGGCTTACTGCCCCACGCCGCTGATCGACGCCGACCGGCTGCACTGGATCGAAGAGCACGTGCTCGTGCCCGTAGTGCACGCCATGAAGCGGGCCCGCAGCCCGTTCCGCGGCGTGCTCTACGCCGGGCTGATGATCACGCCGCAAGGGCCGAAGGTGCTGGAGTTCAACGTCCGCTTCGGCGACCCGGAGTGCCAGCCGATCCTGATGCGGCTCAAGACCGACCTGGTGGATGTCATCGAGGCCACCGTTGAAGGCCGCCTGGAAGACCTGCCGCCGCTGGAGTGGCGGCCCGAGCCGGCCGTCTGCGTCGTGATGGCCAGCGAAGGCTACCCCGGCAAGTACCCCGTGGGCCGCCCAATCCGCGGCCTGGAAGAAGCCGCCAAGCTCCCCGGCGTAAAAGTCTTCCACGCCGGCACCGCCACGGCCGACGGCCAGGTAGTCACCGCCGGCGGCCGAGTGCTCTCCGTCACCGCCCTGGGCCAATCCATCTCCGAAGCCAAGCTGCACGCCTACACCGCCGTCAAGCAAATCCGCTGGCCGGGGGCGTGGTGCCGGAAGGATATTTCGGATAAGGCGCTGAAATAAGCTCACGTCAGATTGATAGTCAAAGAGGCCGGGCCTCGCACCTGGGCGGGCGGTGGCAAAGGCCAAAGCCCACACCGCCACCTCACGGGCCCCAAAATGACCCGACAGGTTGTCCGGCAGTCTGGCGATGCAGCAGTCAGGTGTTGAGGCTAGAATCAGGCGATCCAGCCGGCTGGCCGCTAGGAGTCGCGCGCCGGCTCGTTGCGGAGTGCTGAACGAGGAGTCGCCGCCATCCGCGCCTCAGCGATGAAACCCGACGCTCTGAAACCGCGCCTGCGGTCATGCGGGTACCGCCCTGATCTCCTGCGCTCTGAGTTCCGTTACGGAGATCACCGCTCTGTGCCCCTTGTGGGATTCGCCCAAATCCCGCTCGATTCCCGATCGGCATGTGTGGCGGTGCTTGACGCCGATGGTGAGCCTCGCGTATCGGTTGAATCGTGCCGTGCCTTGGGGTTGGGTTCTAGCTTAATCCAGAGCGCGATTGATGATTTTGATATATTATGGGGCACCGGTTATTACCCAAAAACCGGTCCCATGTATGAAAAGTTAGGTGGATG
>JBGQHD010000631.1:0-3936 GCA_041497795.1 Planctomycetia bacterium | reverse complement strand
GCAGAAGTTCCAGATCCAGACCCAATTCGGCGACCTGACCGTGACCATGGCCGACGTGGTGCGGCTGGAGCGGATCGGCGTGGGCGGCCTGCCCGATGCCCACAAGTCGCTGGACGTGGACGGCACGAACCTGGCGCAGCTCAAGTTCAAGGACTCCGGCATCGAAATCCAGCCCGGCGACAAGATTGTCGTGCGGGCGACGGGCAGCCTGTCCCGCTCGCGAAGCAAGGCCTCCGCTTCCTCGCCCGACGGCAGCCCGCAATTCGGCATGTACTCCCAGGATCCCCCGATCCAGGGCGGCGCCCTGGTGGCCAAGATCGGCCCCTCGGGCAAGATCGTCCGCGTGGGCTCCCACAGCACCTTCGTCGCCAAGCAGTCGGGCGTGCTCCAGTTCGCGATCGGCATGCGGCCCGAGTACGTCGGCCGATTCCAGTTCACCGGCAAGTACACCGTCACGGTGAAGGTGCTGCGCGGCGGCAAGTGACCCGGCCGCCGCGCCTGAAAGTAGCCATCACGCTCCGCGTGATGGAAGCGTCTCGCGGAGCGAGACGGCTACTCTAGGCGTGATGACAAGGGCAGGGGAGAAGGATATGAATGGTGACGATTCCTCGTCAGCAATTGGTTTGTTCGATCTCGAGCGGGAAGTGCTCATCGTCGAGCGCCGGTTGCCGCATTGGGCGCAGGCCGGCACGATCGCGTTCATCACCTGGCGAATCGTGGAAGCACTACATGGCCGCCCAGATCAACTGCCGCCTCGGCCGGAAAGGACGCTTCTGGCAGCAGGATGGTTTTGACCACCTCGTGCGGACTGCGGATCAATTTGATTACCTGCGGCGTTACGTCGCGGAGAACCCGCGGAAGGCTGGCTTGCGGGCGGGGGAGTTCTTGCATTACGCGAAAGACTGCGAAAGTAGCCGTCACGCTCCGCGTGACGGTTCATCACGCGGAGCGTGATGACTACTTTGACGATGGCTACTTTGACGTAGACTTGCACTAACCACCTTGGGAGAACCGATATGCACCTTCGCTTATTCGCCGGCGGCTTGGCGCTTAGTCTGCTGGCGTCGTTATCCACCGCCTCCGCCGCCGAAGGGGAGGCTGGCGCCCTGGCCCGCGACAACATCGCTCTGAAGGCCCGCGCCGTCTTCAAGCAGTTCTGTCACCGCTGCCATCACGGCCAAGGCTCCGAGGGGGGCGAGTTCGACGTGCTGGTCGATAAGTCGCTCACCGCCAAGCGCGACGAGGGGGAGAAGCCCTACGTCGTGCCGGGCAAGCCGGATGGGTCGTACGTCCTGGAGCGCATGCTCAAGAACCAGATGCCGCCCAAGGAAGTGCGGGAGCGGCCGGCGCCGGCCGACATCGAGACCGTCAAGCAGTGGATCGCCGCCGGGGCCCCCGGCTATCCGCAGCGCGAGGTGCGGGCGTTCATCGACGTCAAGGCCGTCCTGGTGGCCGTCCGCGACGATCTGCGGAAGGCCGATCCCGAAGACCGGCCCTATCTGCGGTACTTCACGCTCACGCACTTGCACAACAACCCGCAGGTCCCCGACGACGACTTGCGGGTTTATCGCGCGGCGCTTTCCAAGGCGGTGAACAGCCTGTCGTGGAAGCCGCGGGTCGTCCCGCCGCGCGGCGTGGACAAGGCCGGCACGATCTTCGCCGTGGATATCCGCGACTTCGACTGGGACAAGGGAGACCTGTGGCGGGCCGTGATTTCGAAATACCCCTACGGCCTGCGATACAAGGATCACCCCGACCGGGAGCTGCACGACCTGGACGACGCCATCATCAAGGAAAGCGGCTGCGAGCTGCCGCTGGTCCGGGCCGATTGGTTCGTGGCCACGGCCACCCGGCCGCCGCTGTACCACACGTTGCTGCAATTGCCCAAGACGGCCACCGAGCTGGAGCACAAGCTCGACGTGAACGTGATCGACAACTTCCGCCGCGACCGGCTGGCCCGCGGCGGGTTTTACCCCAGCGGGGTGTCCGGGCAGAACCGGGTGGTCGAGCGGCACGAAGCCCGCCACGGCGCCTATTGGAAGAGCTACGACTTCAAGAAGGACAATGCCCGGCTGGACCTGAAGCGCTTTCCGCTGGGGCCGCAGTTCAAGGAAAACGACTTCGCCGACCAGGCATTCACGCACGACGGGGGCGAGATCATTTTCAACCTGCCCAACGGCCTGCAAGGCTATTTGCTGGTGGATGGGCAGGACAACCGCATCGACGTGGGCCCGATCGGCGTGGTGGGCGACTCGCTGAAGACCTCCGGCACGAACGAGGTGGTCACCGGCATGTCGTGCATGGCCTGTCACAAACACGGGATGCTCTCCTTCAAGGACCAGGTCCGCGACGGCTCGTCGGTGTTCGGCCCCGCGCAGCGCAAGTTGCAGCGGCTGTATCCCGACGCCAAGAAGATGGGGGCCTGGCTGGCCGAGGACGAAGACCGGTTTATGCGCGCCCTGGAAAAGGCGGTCGGCCCCTTCTACCGTGACGAGGCCAGCCAGCAGAAGCCGCTCAAGGACTTCACCGAGCCGATCGGCGAGATCGCCCGGCTGTACACCTTCGCGCCGGTGAACCTGGCCACGGTGGCCTGCGAGCTGGGCTTCGCCGAGCTGGAAAAGCCCGACAAGCTGCTGTTCATCCTGGGCGAGAAGCGGCTCAAGGAGCTGCGGCTGGGCCCGCTGGCCGCCGGCGGCGCGATCGACCGCACCTTCTGGGAAACCGGCCGAGGGATGTCGCTCTACCAGCGCGTGGCCCGCGACCTGGGAGCCACGCCCTTCGACGTGTCGCCCTGAAAGTAGCCATCTCGCTCCGCGAGATGGACGTAGGGTGGGTCGAGGAATGAGACCCACCAAGAGCGAGAGTTATTTGCGTTGATTCGCGTATTCGCGGGCCTAAGGGGCTCGGGCAAGGAGCGGGTATCGAAGAGTGAACCACAAAGAACACCAAGAGCACGAAGCGACGAGGCGATGATATGTCTCCTGTCTTTCCCTTCGTGTCCTTCGTGATCTTTGTGGTTGCGTAAGTGAACCAACAATCCATCACCAATGCGCCGGACGCTTGAGGTGTCTCATGAGTATTAGACTGCCGGTTGTGGCCTTTTCCTTGATCCTGGCGCTGGCCTCCGTGGCGCCGGCCGCGTCGGACGTGGTGCGGCTCGAAGACTTCAAGAAGGACCTGCCCAAGGTGGCGCAGAAGGTGCTCGATATCGTCGAAGGCGAGAGCCAATCGGCGGTGGCGGTCGGCCATTTCTCGGGGCCGGCGCAGCATGACGCCAATTTTGGCCCGGGAATCGAAGACTTGCTCTCGCAATCGCTGGACGGGCTGCGCAAGGGGCTCGTGCAGAAGAAGGCCGATTTGTCCGTGCAGGGCTCGTATGCCTTCATCGACGACCCCAATGCCTCCGGCCGCGTGCTGGTCAAGCTCACGCTCGAGGTCAAGAACCGCCAGGCCGAACGGGTCAAGGAGTTCGTCGCCGAGCTGCGGAACAACGCCGACATCGCCAAGATCTTCGGCGTCACCGTCTCGCTGCCTCCCGACGGCATGAAGGACGAGCGCAACCGGGAGATCAAGGACCGCATCGACAACCCGAAAGTCAGCATCAGCGGCTCCCTGATCCGGGCCGCCGCCGACAGCAAGCTGGCCGTGGAAATCCGCGCCAAGAGCGAAACCGACTCCAAGGACGCCGCGCCGCGGAACCCGAAAGTCGTCGATGGCCAGGCCTTCGTCGATGTGAAGCGCGGCGAGGTGTACGAAGTCGTCATTCACAACGGCGGCGACCGGGAGGTGGCCGTGGCCCTGACGATCGACGGGCTGGACGCCTTCACCTTCAGCGAGGTCGTCGATGACAAGACCAAGAAGCTGAAGTACACCCATTACATCATCGCCAAAGGCCAGACCAATTCGATCGTCGGCTGGCATTTCCGCGACCAGCCG
>JBGQHD010000630.1:0-3937 GCA_041497795.1 Planctomycetia bacterium | reverse complement strand
CCAACGTCGAACGAAGGGGGATCGCCGGCGTTACCTTCGCGTTCGATGTTCGATGTTGGATGTTCGATGTTCGATGTTAGACGCGAATCCTCCGCGGTTTGCGGCGGCTTCGGCGGTGGCTCTTGCGCCGCGTCACGCGTTGGTGGGCCGGCGGCCGCTGACGCGGCCTTGTCCCACCCTACGGTTTGTGCCAGCTCCGCGGATTCTCTGGCTCCTAGCGCATACGCCACGCCGCGCATGTCTCGAAGGTCGCGGACGGTTTCGCCGGCGGCCAGGCGCTGGACTAGCTCGACGATGGGGTTCTCGCCCATGCCGTAGACCACGAGGTCAGCTTTGCTGTCCAGCAGGATCGAGCGGCGGACTTTGTCGCTCCAGTAGTCGTAGTGGGCCAGGCGGCGGAGCGAGGCCTCGACGCCGCCGGCGATCACCGGCACGCCTTTGTAGGCCTCGCGGGCTCGCTGGCAGTAGGCGAGAGTGGCCCGGTCGGGGCGGCGGCCGATGCGTCCGCCGGGGGAATAGGCGTCGTCGTTGCGGACTTTGCGGTTGGCCGTGTAGTGGTTGATCATCGAGTCCATGTTGCCCGCCGAGATGGCGAAGCAAACCCGCGGGCGGCCGAACCGCCGCCAGTCGTCGCAGGAGTGCCAATCGGGCTGGCTGACGATGCCTACGCGGAAGCCGGCCGCCTCGAGCACGCGGCCGAGGATCGCCGCGGCGAAGCTGGGATGATCGATGTAAGCGTCGCCGGAGACGAAGACCACGTCCACGGCGTCCCATCCGCGCTCACGCATCTCTTCGGCCGACATCGGCAGCGCTCGGCGCTCGGCGAGCGGCACGGGCGCGGAGGCCAAGCCGGCGAGATGGCCGGTGATCGGCTGGCCCGCGGTCGGCGCATCGATTATCGGGAGCTGCGACATGGAGCGAAGATGTCAGACTTCAGATCTCAAACGGGCCATTATATCGTAGGTCGGCGGTGTTGTCCTTGGCGAGCGTCCGCCTTACGTGAGAAGTCGGATGCGATTGTATGCGGACGACGGCATTACTAGACTGACCATTGGCTCGCGGACGTTTGCCGTTCGGAGGTTTTTCCTGGCGTCGTGTGCATTGGTGGGCCTGCGCTCGCTGCGCGAGCGTGGTCCATCCACTCGATAACCCGCTCCGCATGGTTTTGGAATTCCACAATCGAAAGAAGAAGGTCGCCCCCGCCCAGGCGACGTGCGAGCAGCTCTCTCAGCGCTGGGGAAGTGTCGAGCGAATCGCCGGGTCGGTGAGCAGGGCCGGCGCGCGCGGCGGCCGTGGTTTAGGCCGCCGGCTGGTCGTGGTGGGCGTCGCCGTCGCGGTCGGCGCGACGTGCCTGGTCCCTCTGCGCTCTTCTCGCCCGGGTACACCATCCGGCGGAAACGACGCGGCCGGGCAGCAGGCTCAGGGGGACAGTGAGGGCAGCATCGCGATGGGCCGCGAAGAGGGACAAACCCCTACGCCTTCCGGCGGCGACCGCGGAGGGGATCGAGCTCTGTCGCTGGGGGACGCTATCAAGCGCACGGAGCCGGCCATCGTGCAGCTCAACACGTTCACGAAGTCGGGGCAGCCGCTGAGCATTGGCACCGGGTTTCTGATCCACGAACGGGGCTGGGTGGCCACGAACTATCATGTCGTCCGCGCGGCGGCTCGCGCGCAGGCGCAGTTCCGCGACGGCAGTAACGCAGAGGTTGAAGGCCTGGTGGCCCAAAACGAACTGGCCGATCTGGCCATCATCGCGCTGGCCAGCCCACCGCGGGGAATGCGGCCGCTGGAGCTGCGGTTGGCGCCGCCGCCAGTCGGCGAGAGCGTGTTCGCGATGGGGCACCCGCAGGGGCTGAGCTTTTCGGTCACCACCGGCAACGTCGGCGCGTTGCGGCGGACGGCGGATTTTCCGCCGGAGCTCGGGCCGCCCAGCGAAACCGCGCGGGACACATTGTGGGTGCAGTCGAACGCGGCCATCGCCGGCGGCAGCAGCGGCGGGCCGCTATGCGACAGCCAGGGGCGCGTGGTGGGCGTCAACTCGTGGCTGGCGGTGCGCGAGAACTTCGCCTTTGCCGTTCACGTGGGTCACCTGCAAAGCCTGATGAACGCGGCGCCGGAGAAGCTGGCCAAGCTGCCCGGCGACCGCCCCGTGGGCGAGCTGGATAACCCCTTGGCCCCGCTCGAGCCGCGCATCCAACAGATGTGGCAGGAATTCCTCTTCGCAGAGAGCGAGTTCCGGCTGCAACTGCTGCGGGCCCGCACGCCGCAGGAGCAGGAAGAGCTGTTCAAGACGCAGAGCCCGCGGCCGAAGTACGCGGAGCGGTTCCTGCGGATCGCCGATTCGGAGCGGAAGACGACCGCCGGCTTTCAGGCGCTGTTCTTCGCCTGCCAGATGCACCTGCCGGGCGGCGACGACGGCCACCTGAAGCGGGTCGTGGAGCGCCTCGGCGAAGATCATCTGGCCGATCGGGGCCTGCACCTGCTCTTCCGGCAATTGGCCGGCAGCGGGCACGCGGTCTCGGCGGCGTTCCTCACCAAGGCCCTGGAGCAAAACCCTCATCGGCAAGTGCAGGGCGCCGCGTGCTACTTCCTGGCCAATTGGCTGCTCGCGCAAGGCAAGCCGGAGCAGAATGCCGAGGCCCTGCGGCTGCTGGAGCGGTGCGCGAAGGATTTCGCCGATGTGAAGGTCGATGGCGGGGCGCTGGGGCCGCTGGCGTTGCGGGACGGCTTCCGGGCACGGTTCCTCTCCGTGGGAGCCAAGGCCCAGGAAATCCAGGGCAACGACGTGGAGGGCAAGCCGCTGAAACTCAGCGAGTTCCGCGGCAAGGTGGTGCTGATCGACTTCTTCGCCGATTGGTGCCCGCACTGCGTGGCGATGTATCCGCACGAACAGCAGCTCGTGAAGCGCTACGCCGACAAGCCGTTCGCGCTGCTGGGGGTCAACGGCGACAGCCCGGACACGCTGCGGCAGATCACCACCGCCGGCAAGGTCAAGTGGCGTTGCTGGAACGACGGCCAAAACGGCCCGATCGCCCAGCAGTGGCAGATCGGCGGGACGTATCCCACGCTGTTTCTGCTGGACGCCCAGGGAGTGATCCGGCAGATTTTCGTGGGCCGGCCGATGCCGGAGGAGCAGTTGGACGACGCGATCGACAAGTTGCTGGCGGAAGCCGAAAAGGGGGCGGGAGCGAAGAAGGAAGCGAGCCCGTGAGTCGCGCCACGATCGACTGACGCGGCGGTGGTCGGGCTGAAGGCCCGTGACTAAGAGCCTCCAAGCGTCAGCACCCCGGCTGCTGCGGAGCAGCCGGGGTGCTTTGCCAGGGGGCGCCCACCACAATTCTCAGCACGCCTACTGTCGCTTTTTCCCAAGAAAGGCATAATGAGACAACGCCCGGCGGGACGCCGGGGAGGAAATGCCGTGCCGCATCGGTTGCGACGGGTTTACGATCGTCGCGCCGTGGCGGGCGTCGGCCCCTCATCGGATATTAACGTATCCTTGACGGGGCGTTCATCCTGCGTGGGTTTGCTGAGGAACGATGCAAACCGCATTGATTGACGAACTTAGTTCGGTCGATCCCGAGTCGGCTGACCCCGACGCCGCTGGGGACTGCTATCGATGGCCCATGCCCGACTCCACTGATCATCGGCCGCGTCTGGCGGCCATTGATGTCGGCAGCAATTCCATCCGCCTCATCGTCGCCGAAGTCGAGGACGACGGCTCGTATCGCGTGCTGGACGACGAGCGCGAGACCACCCGCCTGGCCGCCGGATTGAGCCAGACCGGCCGGCTGGCGCCCGGGGCCGTGGCCAAGTCGATTGAGGCCATCTCCCGTATGAAGGCCATCGCCGACGGGCTGCGCGTGCGCGAGCTGCGGGCCATCGCCACCAGCGCCGTGCGCGAGGCGGAGAACGGGCTGAACTTCTGCCAAGACGTGCT
>JBGQHD010000629.1:0-3943 GCA_041497795.1 Planctomycetia bacterium | reverse complement strand
GTCCGCAGGGCCGCGCGGACAAGTTGCCGTCGCTCGGCGGTCAACAGCCAATCGAGCGGATCAACGGCGCCATTCCCCTCGCCCGGCCGCACGCGCTCCGCGTACTGGTCGGTCAGCTTCCGCGCCCGGCCGCGCTTCCGCCGGTACAGCAGCGACTGCCGCACGGCCAACTGGTACAGCCAGGGGGCGACCTTGGCCGGGTCGTGCAGGGGGGCCCGCTGGGCCACGGCGGCCAGGGCCACTTCCTGCATCACCTCGTCCACGGCCTGCGGCTCGCCGGTGCGTGCTAGCACAACTGTCCGCAACCACCGGTCGTGCTGCGACAGCGCAGCCTGCCAGTCGATGGCAGGCGTCGAGCCGCACGTTTCGGCGGTGGCTGGACTGGTCATAAGCCAGAAGATGGTTGCCGTGGGCGGTTGGTTTCTTGCGATTGCCCGCCCTGCAGTGGGGGCGATCGAGCTGCTTTACGTCGCCAATGTTCCGTTTGTGTCACGCAGAACGAGCGATTCTCGCGTCTCGGCAGCGGCGGGCGTTTGCTCTAAGTGGCTGTCGTCGAAGGAATTGTATGCTGGAGCAAGCACCCCGGCTGCTGGGAGCAGCCGGGGTGCTGAGCGCGCGCGCAATCACATGGAATTATTCGCCGACCGACCCGAATAGTTTGGCGGATTCTCAAAGGCGCGGCCGCCAACCTGGGCGGCCCTCCCGAAGTCTGGCGACTTCGGCTACCTGGCGACTTCGGCTACCCCCGGAGCGCTGGCATGCTGCCGTGAATTCGCGTTGACTCGTCCTACCCGGCCCCCTAGTATTCCCACGGCTTCCAAAAGGCCCGCCCTTGGTTCCGCACATCGCACGTCGCCGGGCCGATTCCTTTCTTGTTCGCAAGGTGAGCGATGCATCGCGCCATGCGCCTGGCGTTGTGGGTGACGGCGGGCGCTTTCCTGCTGCTGGTCGGCTTGGTGGCCGGGGTGTACTACGCCGCGCGGCACGTGCCGGAGTTCTACGAGCAGGCGTTGCAGGTGGAGCCGCAGCGGCTCGCGGCGGCCAGCGACGAAATGCTCCGGCAAACCACCGAGCTGGTCAGTCATACGAACACCACCGGCTCGTGGGAGGTCCGCTTCACCGCAGAGCAAATCAACGGCTGGCTGGCGGTCGATCTGCCGCGCAACCACGCCGGCAGCCTGCCAAAGGAGTTTCACGATCCGCGCGTGGCCATCGCGCCCGGCGGCATCCAGGTCGCTTCCCGCTACGAGACCGATTGGGTTTCGACCGTGGCCTCGCTGCACCTCGACGTGGCCCTGCGCGAGCACAACGCGCTGGCCGTGCGGTTCCGCAAGGCGCGGGCCGGCAGCCTGCCGCTGCCGCTGAAGGACATTCTGGACCAACTGTCCCGCGCCGCCCGCGAGTCGAACCTGCGGCTGACGTGGGAAACGATCGACGGCGACCCGGTCGGCGTGATCACCATCCCCGCCATGCGCGACGGGGAGCGGAACGTGATGGTGACCTTGGACGCCCTGGAGCTGCGCGACGGCGAAATCTACCTCCGCGGCCGCACGCAACCGGCCGGCGCGCTGACGGTCGGGCGCGGGGTGCATCAAGTGCCCTTCCAGATGAAGCTCCAATAGCGCGGCGAGCTGGCCGCACTGCGCACCGCACCACTCCCTGGCGAGCGGGGCGCGTAAGCCCCCTGATCGGGCGGCGATCGAACCGGCGTGAGCGTGAGCACCACCTCGCCGGCCAGCTTCTCCCCGTGCATCAGGACGTGCACTTCGTCTAGGTGGCCCGCTCGCTCCGCGAGCGGAACTTCGTCTCCCGGAGCGAGCCGACCACCCAAGACTTCATACGTCCCGGCATCCCACCGCGTCACCGAGCCGCGGCCGCCGGAGACCTCGCCCTCGTAATCCAGATACGCCAGCCGATGGTCCGGCAGCTCCTCAGCCGCGATGGTTCGCCCCGGCGACGGCGGCTCCGCCAACGCCCAGGTCCGCAGCGCCCCGCCGCACTCGAGCATGAAATCCCCATGCGTCGGGCGATCATGGCCCGGCGGAGTTACGTGGCGGAGGACGACGAATCGGGGCATGCGCTGGGCGCCTCATGGTGCCAACCAATCCGCAAGACGAATATCGGGGATCTGTTCAAAGTCCCTGGCATTGTGGGTCACGAGCGTCAGGTCGTGAGCCAACGCCACGGCCGCGATGAGCGCGTCAATAGCGCTCATCGCAATGCCCCACCGTTTGAGGACACCACGTAGTCTGCCGAATTACACCGCGCATTTGTCGTCAAACGGCAAGATCCTTACATCGGCAAGTAAGTCCCGAATGCCTGCAATGATCTTTGCCGGCTGGTCGATTGAGTAAGCGCCCGCGTAGAGCTCGGCGAGCACAAGCGTCGAAGTCCACAGTCGCCCAGAGTGCTGAACGAAGCGGTGCGCCAGGCCGCCTGGACGGCGCATGTGAGCCGAGCACACGTTCGTATCCAAGAGAAAGCTCATGGCTCATCCCGAAACTTGGCAGCTTTGCGTTCACGTTCGATCTGGGCAAACGCCTCATCAAAGCCTTCCACGTCGGCAGCGATTCCCGCAGAGCGGCGAATTCCGTCGCCCCAAGTGCCGTCGCGGGCCAATCGATGGGCTGGCCGCACAATCACCACAACCTCGGCACCGTCGGGAATGCCGGGATCCTGTGTCAATTCAATCGTCGTACCATGAACGACGCCGATCATCTCGTGGCTCATGAGGGTGACCTGGACGTTGTGTGGAATGAAGACGGCAAGTTGGCGGCCCATCATTGACGGTGTGTCCCAATGCACCACAATGGACTTCTGAACGGCAGTCCATTGTACACTACATTGTCATTTCTTCCCCAGGACGGTTATGCCCGCCGGCATGCTGTTTTCCACCATCGCCCGGCTCTCGGAGTTAACCGACGGCCAAGAGGCCGACTTCTTCGTCCTCATGACGCTCAAGGAGCCGCTCAAGACGCGCGACGGCAAGCCGTATGTGCGGGTGGGCTTTCGCGACGCGCGGCGGGAGGTGGCTTTTCCCATCTGGAACGACGCTCCGCTGGCCGAGGAGTGCCAGGGGTGGCAAGTCGGCGAGTTCTATAAAATTCGCGGGCTGTACCGCGAGACGAGTTACGGGCCGCAGCTCGAAATCCGCAAGATTCGGCTGGTGAACGAGGCCGACCGGGGCGAGGGTTTCGAGCCGGCCGATTTTCAGCCGCGGTCGCGGTTCGACTCGCAGGAGATGTTCGACGAGCTGACCGGGCTGGTCGCCGAGAAAATCGCCCAGCCCGAGCTGCGGGCATTGGTGCTGCACATTCTGATGACGCACCGCGAGGAACTGCTGCGGCTGCCGGCGGCGGCGCGGAACCATCACGCCTATTACGGCGGCTGGCTGGAGCACGTGCTGAGCGTCGTCCGCACCTGCGTCTACCTGGCCGATAAGTACGCAGAGGCCTATCCCGACCTGCGGCCGCCGCTGGACAAGGACCTGGTCGTGGCGGGCGGCGTGCTGCACGACATCGGCAAGCTGCGGGAGCTAGCAGTCGGCCCGACCGGCGCCGATCACACGCCCGAGGGGCAGCTCATCGGCCACGTGCTGCAAGGCCGCGACATGCTGCGCGAGGCGGCGGCCGAACTCGCGATTTCCGGCGACCCTGCGGTGGACGCCGAGACGCTGCTGCGGCTGGAGCACATCATCGTCTCGCACCAGCGGCTGCCCGAGTGGGGCTCGCCCAAGCCGCCGATGACGCCCGAAGCGCTCCTCGTCCACTACGCCGACGACATGGATGCCAAGTTTCAGATGATGTGCGAGGCGCTGGCCCAGGACACGGGCGAGGGACCGTTGACGTCAAGGAACAATGCGCTGCGGCAGCGGGTGTACCGGGGAACGTGAGGGGGTGACAGGGTGTGGGGGTGACAGGGTGGCGGAACAAAGCGAAGGAAG
>JBGQHD010000628.1:0-3943 GCA_041497795.1 Planctomycetia bacterium | reverse complement strand
GGATCAACAGGCGCAGATCGAGGTAGTCGAGCTTCGGCACGAGACGATCCTTGTCCACCATGTCGCGCACGTCGTCGATGGGCGTGACGGGCACGCCCGCTTGTTCCAGCGCCGTGAGCCGCGATTGGGCCCGCTTGAACAAATAGTTGCCGTAAAACCGCTCCAGGGCGTCGTTCAAAGGGATTTGGATGAACACCACCGCCTTGTCGGCCCAGCCGAAGGCCAGCACGATGATGAACGACAGCACCATGCCGGCGATGGCCTTGAACAAAGAGGACCTCAATTCCTCGAGGTGCTCGCCGAAGGTCATCGTCGAGTCTTGGAACAGGTCCTCGTCCCGGTACTTGGTTTTCTTGGCCATGACGGACTGCGAAGGGCAAGAGGGGGCGGGCGGGTGGCGGAGAATTCCGTGGCGCAGGATCGCCCGGGCGCAGGCTCTCACCCGCTGAGCATCAGGAGGGTTGCCGGTCCAACTCGGCTGGCGCGGCATGCTCGACTGGCGGGCATGGTGCCGCGCGTACGTGGCCTCATGCCACAACTTTCGGCCGCAAAGGCCACAGCCGATACTATCATCGCCCGCACAAAGCGGCAAGTTGGCCGGCGCGGCCCGGCGAGCGGGGGGCGTCAGCCCCCTGATAACGCGGATGCGCTGTTCACTCGGATGTCTGCCGTGTTATCCACAACACGCCGATGGGTACCTCCACGGTATCAGCCGGCTCACGCCGGCCGCTCGCCAGAAGCCGGCCGCTCGCCGATGGGATCGATCGGCGTCGCCCCCGGCGGCGGAGTGCCGTGCCCCTCGCGCACGTACCGGGACCGGCCGCGAGCGTGCTCATCCTTGCTGACGTCGTCGGAGGGCAACTCGCCGACGGCCCGCATCTCGTCAAAATAGCGCTGCAGGAGCGTCCGGCACCAGCCGCAGCCCGTGCCCGCCCCGAAGCACTCGCTCACCTGGCTCACGCGGCGCGGCTGCTCCACGCGGAGGAAGTTGACGATCTTCCGCTTGCTGACGTGAAAGCAAAGGCAGATTTCGTCGTCGAGGTCCATGCGCCCATAGTAGGTCCCGCCTGCCGGGCGGGACAAGTGCGCCGCCGTCATCAGCTTGCCACCCGTGCCGCCCGGCAGGCGGCACCTACAGGCTCAGCCAAACAGCTTGGCGTGTGACCGCTTCACGTCGTCGATGCCGCGTCGCACCGCGGCCACATCGAACGTGGGCGAGATCATCCGGCAGCCCAGCTCCAGTGCCCGCTCGCCGAATTCCGGCGTGGCCGCCACGGTGCCCCAGTGTTTGCCGTGTTTGCGGCAGGCGGCGGCGACGTGGCGGTAGCCCTCCCACACCTTCTCGTGATTGAGCTGTCCCAGCACGCCCAGCGCCTGCGACAGGTCGGCCGGGCCGACAAAGAGCAGGTCCACGCCGTCGATGGATGCGATCTGGTCGGCCTCGGCCAGGGCACGGGCCGTTTCGATCTGAATCGCCACGAGCTGCTCGCGATTGGCGTCGGTGGCAAACTGCGCGGGCGTCTTGTGCGTGTAGTTCGCGTCGCGTCCGCCGCTGTTCAGCCCGCGGTTGCCGCGGGGGGCGAACTTGGCCCATTGGACGAACTCTTCGGCGTGCTCGGCCGACTCGATCCGCGCGGCCATCACGCCGCCGGCCCCGGCTTCTAGGTTCTGCGTCACCAGCGCGTAGTTGGCCGGCGCCATGCGAACGAAGCAATCCATGTCGTTGGCCCGAGCAGCGAGGGCCAAGTTCTGAATTTGCTCGTAGGGCAGCCCCGTATGCTCCTGGTCGATCCAAAACCCGTCGAACCCGCCGGCCAGGCCGAACAGATCGACGATGACGACCGACGGAATACGGCCGACGGCGAAGATCTTCACCAACTGGCCGGCGGCGAGTTTTTCTTTGAACGAGGTGGGCATCGGACTTGATTTGCGGCAAGCGCACGTGGCGATCCGCCAAGCGCGGAAGGACTAAGGGATGCACGGCGCACGCGCCAGTCTGTTTCACTTGGCGCTGTCGGTCAAGGAGTGAAACCTCAATGCCTGAACTGAGACAGTACGACGTCAAGATATCGTAGGAAGCGAACTGGCTTGACCTTGCCGGTCACGGCCGGCTTTACTCATACTACTAACCTCCGATTTCTTGCGCGCGAGGATTTTGACCACGGATAACGCGGATGCCACGGATATGGCCAAAGGAATCCGTGTCATCCGCGCTATCCGTGGTGTCTCCGTTGCGGCTACGGCGCGCTGGGAAGTCAGGTGCTTGTGCGTCCGGCGATCCTCGAGGCCACCCTAATGCTCAGAATTCTCGGCTCGTCCCGGCGGCTTTGCGACTCGCTGACTCGCCGCGAGATGCTGCGCGCCGGGGGCCTGGGAATGCTCGGCGCGGCCGGCGGCATTCTTCCGGGCTTCGCCGGTTCGGGAGATGCCTGGGCCGCGCCGCAAACAGCCGGGCGAAGCAGTTCTTCGACGTTCGGCCGCGCCAAGCGGGTCATCCTGCTCTATCTCTACGGCGCGGCGGCCCAGCACGAGACCTACGATCCCAAGCCGGGCGCTCCGGCCGAAATCCGCGGCAAATTCCGGCCTATCGACACCGCCATCCCCGGCGTGCAAATCTGCGAGCATTTGCCGCGGCTGGCCAAGCTGGCCGACCGGGTGACGTTCGTCCGCTCGATGTCGCACCCCTACAACATCCACTCGGCCGCCTACACGATGACCGGCGTGGAAGCGGTCGATATCCCCATGGAGCTGAATCCGCACGACACCCGGCATTGGCCGTTCTTCGGCAGCGTGCTGGATTACCTGGCGAGCGGCAATCTGGCGAACGGCCGGCGTAAGCCGGCTGATAACGCGGCGGGTGCCTGGGGCGGAGCGGGGCAAACGTCTGGCGATGTGGAGAAGCCGTCGGCCCGCTCCGCCCCAGCCACGCTGGACGTGCCTCGCAACGTCGCCTTGCCGTTCCTCTTCAGCAGCCGCTGCCCGCAGTTCGACCGCGGCGGGCCGTACGGCGGCTTCCTCGGCCAGGGCTACAATCCCGTGTGGACCGAGTTCGAGGGCAAAGCGGCCCGGCCTTCGACGCAATACAACGGCAACGCCGACGAGCGAGTGGATGACCCCTTCGTGGCCATCACGCCCGAGGGCCGCTTCGTGGTCGCCGGCGCGAACCAGTCGGCGACCGACGTCACGCTCGACCGGCTGAACCGCCGCCGCAGCTTGCTCGCGCAGCTCGACGACGGCGTGCGGCGGCTCGATAAGACGGCGGCCGTCCAAGGGCAGGATCGCTTCCAGGGCATTGCCTATGACCTCTTGACCTCGCCGAAGCTGCGCGAGGCGCTCGACATCGGCCGAGAACCCGCGGCGCAGCGCGAGCGGTACGGCATGACGCTCTTCGGCCAGGCCACGCTGGCCGGCCGGCGGCTGCTGGAAGCCGGCGCCCAGGTCGTAACGGTCATCTGGGACGAATATGGCCCGGCCAACTCGGCCTGGGACACGCATTTCTATCATTACGAGCGGCTGCAGAACGACCTGCTGCCCGGCCTAGATGCCGCCCTCACCGCGCTGCTGACCGACCTGGAAGAGCGGGGCATGCTCGACGACACGCTGGTGATGTGCCTCACCGAGCACGGCCGCACGCCGCAGCTTTTCGACAAGCCGCGCGGCGTGGGCCGCGAGCATTGGTCGGAGGTCTACTCGAACCTCCTGGCCGGCGGCGGCATCGCCCGCGGCAAGGTGCTCGGCGCCTCCGACAAGCAAGGCGCCTACGTGCAAGACCATCCGGTCAGCCCCAAGGACGTGCTCTGCACGATGTACCACCTGATGGGCGTCGATCCGCAGCAGACGATCCCGGATCGTCTCGGTCGGCCGCTACCGCTGGTCTCCGGCGGCGAGGTAGTGTCGGAGCTCTTGGGCTAGAAATGTGGGCAACTCGCTCTGCGAGTTGGAG
>JBGQHD010000627.1:0-3946 GCA_041497795.1 Planctomycetia bacterium | reverse complement strand
TGTGAGGGACAAAACGACTGATGGTGCACCTGCTCGAAATGGATCTTGCGTCCCAGGGTCACCTTCGAGTAGATCGCATTCAAAGCGATGTCGTAGCACGAGTGACTTCTGTTCGAGCTCCTGTCGCGCGTCAAGAAGCAGCCGCTGGTACTCCTTCGCATAGCGCGCGATCACGAAACCCGCGTCGATTGATCTCACGCCAACAGACTCGAGGGTCTTTGCGGCGCTCTTCGGATCGTCGCGGCAAAGCTGCATGAACTGATCGAATCTCACGATCGCTTCGTCAAGTTCCGGTAGATTTGCGGGCCCCGTTGCCGCGCGAAACTGGTAGATGACACCGTGATTTGTGGTCCGCGTATCAATGCTGAATGCTCTGCCTTCGATTTGTCGCAGATAACGCTCGAACGTTTTGAGGAAACTTGCAAGTTGGTCGGATTGCCATCTGTTGTGTGGAACGTAAATACGGAGGAAGACGCCTCCAGCAACCTCGTCTAGAAACTCCTGAAGACGGATCGTGACATCGGCGCGTTGCCGAAATGGGCATATCTCGATGCCGCTCGCGTACAATGCGCTGAGGAAGGAGTCCACCTGTCGTGACGATCGCTCGGCGTTCTGGACGAGATCGAGGGTCATTTCAAGTCGGTCACGCTCGTAATCCTCGCCAGCAGGCAGCGCCGCCAGACGCGACCTAATCTCATCTGCAGTTAAATGCCGACGAGCATCTGCGTCATAGATCCCAAACTCGCCGCGCAGATTGTCTTCATACGCGAAGATAATTGCGCGCGTCTTGGAGAGTTCTTCAAAGAGAGCCTGCCAGCACTTGGAGAACTCCTCTTGAGCTGCATAAAGAAACGTCGGCGTCGGTAGATGGACGACTACGGCTGCCAGCCGTCCTTCCTTTCGAAATTGTGCGATCGTACTCGCACGATTCATCCACGTAGCCGGGCGAACACCGTATAGCTTCCTCTGAAAGTATTCGAATCCGAGCGACGAAATGGTCGTGCTCAAGCCCTCGTGGGTGAAGTCACCCAAAATTACGACGAACTGCTTTGCGCCGGAATCTGTGGTCATCTATAGCCCTATGGCGCTCGGCGGTGGCCAAACGACCGCACAGCGGACCCTACTTCTTCCCCGCCAGCGCCTCCAGCTCTTGCACCATCACCCGCAAGAACGGCTCCACGTCCGTCACCAGGCCGACGGTTTGGAAGCTGCCGCGGTCGTTCAGTTTAATCACCGTCGAGGGGTTGATGTCCACGCACACCACTTTCACCCAGGCCGGCAGCAGGTTGCCTACGGCAATCGAGTGCAGCGTCGTGGCAATCATCAGGCAGAAGCTCACGTCGCGGATCGCCGCCCG
The DNA here is from genome assembly GCA_041497795.1 of Planctomycetia bacterium. Taxonomy (GTDB): domain Bacteria; phylum Planctomycetota; class Planctomycetia; order Pirellulales; family S012-138; genus JBGQHD01. The sequence goes on along the minus strand of JBGQHD010000627.1, from coordinate 2,589 downwards.
CATTTGACGCTGGGCTTCGAGCGTGTCGGTGACCACCTCCGGCAGCGGGCCGTCGTCGCGGATGCTGCCGGCCAGCACCACTTCGACGTTGTGTTTCACGCACTCGTACATGATGCCGCGGGTCAGCACGCCGGCCTCGACCGCGCGGCGGATGCTGCCCAGGCGGCGGATCGTGTTGATCGCCCGCAGGTGGTGCTCGTGCCCGGTGTCGGCCACGATGCCCCGCTCCAGGTGCACGCCCAGGCTGGTGCCGTACAGGCATTGCTCGATGTCGTGCGTGGCCAGGGCGTTGCCGGCGAAGAGCTTATTGACGTAGCCCTGGCGGATGAGCTGGCAGAGGTGCTCGCCGCTGCCCGTGTGGACGATGGCCGGGCCGCCGACCACCAGCGTCTTGCCCCCCTCGCGGCGCGTGCGGAGCAGCTCGGCGGCGATCTCGCGGATGGCCACGCCCTTGGGCTTCTCGGTCGAGACGGTGCTCGACATGAACTCGAACTTCTCGTGCCCGCCCGTGCTGCGCTGCTGCGGGAAGACGCGCACGCCGGCGTGGCCGACGACCAGCAGGTTGCCGCGGCGGACGTCGGTCATGGCAATACAGCGCAGCCGGCCGGCGGAGCGGTCGAAGATCACGCCGCAGTCCATCTCCTGATCGTCAACCTCGAGCCACTGGCCGTCAATGCGGACCTCGGTCCGCTGGTTGGTCGTGCTGTAGAAGCCGTCGGGAAAGGCCCCGTCCATGTCGGACTCGACCAGCCGGCAGTCTTGCGTGGTGGTGGGAATGGCCCCGTGGTCGGCGATCTGCGCGAGGATTTCGTGCAGCGTCTCCTCGTCGGGGGCCTCGACCTCCACCAGGGCATAGCTGGGGTCGTGCCGGAATTGGCCGACCGACATCTGCTTGATCTGAAACGTGCCGCCGTGCGAGGTGATGACATCCAGCACCTTGGGCAGGATCAGGCTGTCGATGATGTGGCCCGAGACCTCCACCTCTTCGACGTGGCGCTTGGGCTCCGGATCCTTGCGGCGCGGCGGCAGCGTAGCGGACTTGGCGGCCATGGCGATCCCTCGGTAGGTTCCGCCTGCCGGGCGGAACGTGTTTGACCTCAACCGTCGCGTGTTGTTTTGCGGCGAATAGTGCCGCCCGGCAGCCGGCCCCTTGCGTGGATCCTCAGCTTGTCCGAATTCTACGAGTCGTGCCGGTTTTAACCAAGATCGAGGCCGTAGGGTGGGCAATGCCCACCAAGAAGATGTAGGGTGGGCACTGCCCACCACACGAGGCTCGCGAACGTAGATTTGAAGGATTGGGCCTCGCCGGGTCAGCCCGGCACTCTGGTGGGCGGTGCCCACCCTACTCGCTTTGGTGGGCACAGCCCACCCTACGCCGTGGTTTCAACCCTCAGCCCACCGAGTGACTGTGCCGCGGCGCATGCGGTCGGCGGATACATGCCGGACCGGGTGGCCGGGCCATGTGTGGGTGGGCGTGCGGCGCCGGCCGTCTTCTTTCTCGTCATCTGGCTGGCGCTGCTCGCTTTCGGCCGCAGCGCCCTGCTGCAAGACCCGGGCACGTTCTGGCACCTGGTGCTGGGGGAGCGCCTGCTGGCCGACGGCGAACTCACGCACCGCGACAGCTTCACGTTCACCTTCGACGGCCGGCCGTGGCTCTCGCTGCAATGGCTCGGCGAGGCGGCCATGGCTGCCGCATTCCGTGTCGGCGGTTGGGATACGCTGCTGCTCTTGACCGTGACTATCCTCGCCGCGACCTATGCCTGGTTGGCTTCGCGGCTGATGCGCGCCGGGCTGCACTGGCTGCCGACCGCCGTGCTCGTGGCGGTGGTGGTCGCGGCCAGCTCGCACCATTTCCATGCCCGGCCGCATGTGGCGACGGTCGCGTTTCTCGGCCTGACAATGGCTTGGCTGTGCGACGTGGAGTCGGGCCGCGCGAGCGTGTATCGCCTCGCTTGGCTCGTGCCGCTATTCGTACTTTGGACGAACGTCCACGGAGGCGTGCTGGGCGGCATGGTGACCGTGGCCGCGGCGGTGCAGGCGTGGGTCTGGTGCCTGTTGCTGACGCGTGGCCGACGTGGGCCGCTGCGAGGGTGGCGCGACCTGCTCGTGCTCCTGGCGATATTCCCGCTAATCCTGCTGTCGGCCCAGGTGAACCCCTATGGACCGGAGATGCCCGAGGCGTGGCTGAAGATCATGGCCATGCCGCTGCCGGACCTGATTCAAGAGCACCGGGCGCTGAGTCTGTCGCGGCCGGAAGGCTGGATGGTGGCCGCCCTGGCGGCCGTGTACGGCCTGCTGCTATGGGATGCCCTGCGGAGCCGGGGTCGCGCGGACAAGTCCCTCGCTCAACACGTTGTGGTCTGGTTCTTGCCGCTGATTTGGCTCGTCTTTGCCGTGCAGCGCGTGCGGCACGCGCCGCTGTTTGCCATCGTGGCCGCCGTGGCGATGGCCGATTTGTTGCCGCATACGCGATTTGCTCGGTGGCTGGCGAAGTGGGAGTTGTTCTCGTTCCAGGGCGACTCTGGCGGCCAAACTGCTGGGCTTGGTCAGAAAACCACACTAGCCCGACGCGCAAGCGAGGGAGAATCG
>JBGQHD010000626.1:0-3954 GCA_041497795.1 Planctomycetia bacterium | reverse complement strand
GCAGGCCAATCCGCAACTGGCCCAGCAGATGAACGTCAGTCTGCTGGAGGACCTGGTGCTGGGCAAGCCCTACTTCGACAAGGCCGGCCTCCTGGTGGCCTGCGAGGACGGCAAGCCGGTCGCCTTCGGTCACGCCGGGTTCGGGCCCTCGGCCGATCACACGTCGCTGGCTTACGAGGCGGGCGTGATCTGCTTGATCGTCGTGCGCCCCACCCACCGTGGCCGGGGCATCGGCCGCGAGCTGGCTGCCCGGCTGGAAGACTATCTGGCCGCCCGCGGCGCGCGAACGATCTATGCCGGCGGCGTGCGGCCACTGGATCCATTTTACACCGGCCTGTACGGCGGCGGCTTGGAGCTGCCCGGTGTGCTGGAGTCCGATGCGGCGGCCTGCAAGATGTTCGAGGCGCGTGGCTTTCGCGTGGTGGACCACCTGCGGCGGCTGCGGTGCGACCTGTCGGCGTTTCGCCCGGTGGTGGACCGCGAGCAGTTGCAAATCCGCCGCAACTACCAGGTCCGCTCGCTCATCGACCCGCCGCCGTCCGATTGGTGGGTGGCCTGCACGTTCGGCGAATTCCACCGCATTCGCTGCGAGCTGGAGCCGCGCGGCGGCGGCTCGTCGGTGGCCAGCGCCGTTCTGTGGAGCGCCGACCCGATCTCCTGGCAGCCTGGCGAGCGCTCGGTCGGGCTGGTGGACGTGCACGTGGCGCCGCCGCTGCGCCGCAAGGGCCTGGCGACGTTCCTGCTGGGGGAAGCGCTGCGGCAGGTGCAACAGCACGGCTTCAACGCCGCCGAGGGCCAGGTGCTGGAAAACGACGAGCCCGCCGGCGAGATGCTGAAGCGGCTCGGCTTCAAGGAGATCGGCCGCGGGGCGGTGTATCGGAAAGAAGTGGGCCAGTAGGTGCCGCCTGCCGGGCGGCACGGTTCTCCGCGGGTCGCCAAGCGGATTGTCCCGCCCGGCAGGCGGGATCTACTCCAGCACCGCCAGCACGTCGGCACGCTCGACGCCGCCGACAAGCTCGACGTGCCCCAGCCGGCTGGGGAGCACAAATCGCAGCCGGCCGTGCTCGGTCTTCTTGTCGCGCGACATGACTTCGAGCATCTCTTCGTGGTCCACTTCCGGCAGCTCGACCGGCAGTCCCAGAGCGGTGAGCAGGTCTCGCTGCCGACGCGTCACGTCGGCCTGAATACGGCCGAGCCGCTCGGCCAGCCGCGAGGCACAGATCATGCCGACGGCCACCGCTTCGCCGTGCAGCAGTTGCCCGTAGCCGGTGAGCGTTTCCAGCGCGTGGCAAAACGTGTGGCCGTAGTTGAGCACGGCGCGCTGGCCGGTTTCCTCGCGCTCGTCGACGGCGACGACTTGCGCCTTGAGCTCGCAACTGCGGCGGACGACGTGGCGGAGGACCTCGTCGTCGCGGCCCTTCAGCTCGGGCACGTGACCTTCGAGATAGGTGAAGAACTCCGCGTCGAGGATCACGCCGTACTTGACGACCTCGGCCAGGCCGGCGCGGTATTCCCGCTCGCCCAGCGTGGCCAGCACTGCCGTGTCGATCAGCACGCCCCGCGGCTGCCAGAAGGCGCCGACCATGTTCTTCGCGCCCGGCAAGTTGATGCCCACCTTGCCGCCGACGGAGCTATCGACCTGGGCCAAGAGCGTGGTGGGCACCTGAATCAGCGCCAAACCACGGGCGAAGGTGGCCGCCGCGAACCCGGCCAGGTCGCCGACGACGCCGCCGCCCACGGCCAGAATGACGGTCTTGCGGTCGGCCCGCAGTTCCAGAAGGCCGGTCCAGAGGACCTGGGCCATCTCGACGGACTTGGATGTCTCGCCGGGCGGCACGGCTACGATATCCACCTCGGCGTGCTCAGCCAGACTTGCCGCCGCAGCGCGACCGTGAGGCGATTCGACGTTGCTGTCCGTGATCAAAACGACCCGCGACAGGTCGAGCCGCGCCGACACGAACGCGCCTAGCCCGGCCAGGTTGCCGGTGCCGATCTCGATGTCGTAGCTGCGCTCGGCCAGCGGCACGCGGAGGCGGTGAAGCATCATTCCGTCCCCGGCGCGGTCCGGCGATCCTCGAGCATCGGCGCCACTTCTCGCATGAAGTCCTGAGCGTCGGTGAAGTCGCGGTACACGCTGGCAAACCGCACGTAGGCCACCTGGTCCAGTTCGCGCAGGCGCTCCATCACCATCTCGCCGACTTCGCGGCTATCGATCTCGCCGTCCAACCTGGCGTTGATCTCCTGCTCCACGTACGTGACGATGGCGTCGATCTGCTCGTCGCTGACCGGCCGCTTCCAACAGGCCGTTTCCAGGCCGCGCTTGATCTTCTCGCGTTGAAAGGGCGCCCGCGAACCGTCCTTCTTGATGACTTTGATCGTGACCTCTTCCAGCCGCTCGAACGTCGTATACCGCCGGCGGCAATCGAGGCACTCGCGGCGGCGGCGGATCACGTAGCCGTCCTGGCTGGCACGCGAGTCCACCACGCGGTCGTTATCGAGATGGCAAAAAGGGCACTTCATAGCGAATGACGAAGGACGAAGCCTGAATGACGAACAGAATTACGAATGACCGAATGACGAAGGCCAGAACCTGAGGACCCGCCGTGTCGTGGCCGTCCTTGGGCATTCGAGCTTCGTCATTCATTCGACATTCGAGCTTCGCCATTCGTCATTCAGGTGTGAAGGCGCCACCCCCAGCCTACTTCAGCAGCCCCACGTGTTCAAACTTGCCATCCAGCACGCGGCGGCTGTCCACTTCCAGCCAGCGGTCCAAGAGCGTCGCATAGACCTGGCGGAAGTCGGTATGGAACTTCAGGTCGCCGTCGTCCAGGTCGCCGGGCCGCAGGCTGGGATGCTTGCCGACGGGGCCGCCTTTGACTCCCGGACCGGCGACGAACATGCACGAGCCGGAGCCGTGGTCGGTCCCCTCGCTGCCGTTTTCCTGCACTCGTCGGCCGAACTCCGAGAACGTCGTCAGCAGCACGCGCGCGGCGTCGCCGGAACCTTCCAGCTCTCGGAAGAAATCGCCCACCGCCCCGGCCAGGGTGCCGAGCAATTGACGATGTTCAACGGACTGCGAGCCATGCGTGTCGAACCCGCCGAGATTGACGTAGTAGATCCGCGCGCCGATGCCGGCGCGGATCATGGCCGCCACCAGTTGCAGCTCATAGCGCAGCCCCTCGCGGACCATCGTGAAGTCGTTGCCCCGCTGCTGGAACTGGCCCTGGGGCCGATCGAACTTGCCCATGATCTCCCGCAGGCGATCGATCGTCACCAGCGTTTGCAGCGACGCGCGGCGGACGAACTGCAGGGCGTCGTCGGCCGCGGTATCTCCGCCGGGCGTCAATTCGCGAATCAGCTTGCGCCGCGCGGCGTCGGGATCGCCCTGCGAGGAGTCGTCCGGCTTCTTGGTCTTGCGCACCGGGGAAAACCGATCGCCGTCGTCGTCCGACTGGCCGCTGAGCTGCAATTCAAATTGCTTCGCCGGGTGCAGCGATGCCACGCCGGCCGAGGGCCCTTGCATGGCCAGCGGCAGCCGCTCGGTGCCGACGTAGAACGCCGGCACGCCTCCCTCGCTCACCTTCAAGTTGCCGAGCGTGCGGCCCAGCCAGCCGTTAGTCGCCTTGCGGCGCGGGTCGGCCGACTGCCAGATGTCCATCGACTCGAAGTGCGAACGATTGGGGTTGGGATAGCCCACGCCTTGCACGATCGCCAATTGGCCGTTCTGCAGCAACCGATCGAGCGGCCGCAGCGCCGGGTGCAGGCCGATGGCGTCGTCCACGCGGACGACGTCCTTCTTGGCAATCCCCAGCGTCGGCCGGGCCTTGTGGTACAGGTCGTCGCCGTAGGGGACGACCGTGTTGAGGCCGTCGTTGCCGCCGGTCATTTCCAGGACCACGAGGATCCGGTCCTGCCCCTGCCTGGCGGCCGCCGCCGCCTCGACGACGAACCGCG
>JBGQHD010000625.1:0-3962 GCA_041497795.1 Planctomycetia bacterium | reverse complement strand
TCCGGCACCTGACTTGGCTCGACGCCCATCGCCCGCGCGCCCTGGTCGCCCCATTCCTCCGCTAAACGGCGCTCCATCCAAGCGACTTCATCGGCCGTGCCCTCCAGGCCGACCAGGAATCGGCCGACGGCTCCGCCGCTCAACGGGGCAAACGCCGGATCGCCGCGCCACGCCGGCCCAGTCAGAAGTTCCACGGCGATGGGCGTGGTCTGCGACTTGACCAATGCCGCCAGCCGCTCCTCGGCCGCGGCGAAGCTCTCCAGCTCGTGATACACGATGGCCGACGCCTCCGGTATCGGACGCAGCTTGAGCGTGACCTGCGTGATCACGGCCAGCGTGCCGAGCGAGCCGACCAGCAGCTTGCACAGGTCGTAGCCGGCGACGTTCTTGACCACCCGCCCGCCGGCCTTGAACGCGGTGCCGGTGCCATCCACGGCGCTGATGCCGATCACGTAGTCGCGTAGCGTGCCGGCCCCGAAGCGGCGGGGGCCGCTGAAGGCGGTGGCGATCACGCCGCCGAGCGTCGCCCGATCGGCCTGCGGCACGTCGATCGGCAGCCGCTGCCCCTCTCGGCCGAGCTGCTCCGCCAAGGCGGCCAGGGTGATGCCGGCCTCAACGGTGATCGTCATGTCCCGCGCCGGATAATCGACCACGCGCGACAGCTTGGCCAGCGACAGCCCCAACCCGGGCTTCGTCGCGGGCAAGCCGAAGTCCAGGCTCGTCTCGCCCCCCAGGGGATAGATGCACTTGGCGGCGGCGTACGCATCGCGAACGATGCGCGCAAGCTGCGACGGATCGGTAGGCGTCTCGCGGGCCGAGAGCGGCAGCGGTTCAGCGGAACTCATTTTTCGTTCAGCAGTCTCTCGATCTCCCCGGCGAAGTCTGCCTTGGATCTCGCACCCACCCAGACCACTTGAATGCGCTGCTCTCGGTCCAAGAGCAGCGTCACGGGCATGTACTGAAAGTTCAGGACCCGCTGCGCTGCGACTTCCAGCACCGCCGTGCGGGTTTTTTGGTCGGGATCGAGGTACACGGGCATCTCCACGAAGCGATGCTCGAGGAACGCCTGGGTGAGCACTTGAACCTCGGGGATATTCTTCGCGTCGTCCACGCCTCTACCGCAGGAGACGGCCAACACTTTGAAGTCGGCCCGGTCGCGGTATTCCTGCGCCAAGGCCAAGATGTCCGGAAACTCGTGCACGCAGGGCCCGCACCACGTCCCCCAGAAATTCACGAGCACTACCTTGCCGTCGAGATCGGCCAGGGAAACCGCCTGGTCCTTGGACAGCACGGGCGTGAGCGACAGGGACCCCAACTTCGGGTAGCTCGCCAGATCCTGATCTCCGTTGCCCAACCAAGCCGGCTGCACCAGAACCACGAAACTCAAGAGACCCACACCGGCGGCCAGAATCAGAAAGAAAACGATCGTTGCGAAGCCGCCGCCCTTGGTGGCCGGCGCCGCGGTTCCTCCCTCCGAGAAGGGCGTATCGACGTGCTCGCGATCGGAAGACATGGTGGCTGCCTGCTGGATAGTGGATGTCCGGCCATTTGCCTGCCGGCGTGACCTCTTACCCGTCGGCATGACCTTCGACCTATGATACCCTTTGACTGCGGGAGTGGCCACGTGGTTCCCGTTCCCAGTTCCCAGCTTGATCTAGCTTGCACGCGCGCATGAAACGGAAACCGACGCCAACGCCGTCCCGGGACAGGCGATCCACGGTGCTTGCCCGGCCGGCATGGGAGCGTTTGAATCGGCAGGTCGTCGCCTGCGAGCGTTGCCCCCGCCTGCGCGCGTATTGCCGCGAGGTGGCCCGCGTCAAGCGCCGGGCCTATGCCGACTGGCAGTACTGGGGCCGGCCGGTGCCGAACTTTGGCGACGAGCGGGCGCGGCTGTTGATCGTCGGCTTGGCGCCGGCGGCCCACGGCGCCAACCGCACCGGGCGGATGTTCACCGGCGACCGCAGCGGCGATTGGCTCTACCGGGCGCTGCATCGGGCCGGCTTTGCCACACGGCCGGCGGCAGAACATCGAGGCGACGGCCTGGAGTTGCTCGACTGCGCCATTACGGCCGTCTGCCATTGCGCGCCGCCGGGCAACAAGCCGGCCAACGACGAGATCGAGCAGTGCCACGAGTGGTTCGCCAAGACGTTCGACCTGGTGCCGGCACGCGTGGTCCTGGCGCTAGGCCAGATCGCCTGGCGCGCCGTGGCGAACGAGGCCCGGCGGCGCGGCTGGCTTTGCGGACGCCTTCCTCAGTTCGCCCACGGGCATCACGTGGCGCTGGCCGACGGCCGTTGGCTGCTGGCCAGCTATCATCCGAGCCAGCAAAACACGTTCACCGGCCGGTTGACCGAGCCGATGCTCGACGACGTGTTTCGCACGGCGAGGCGGTTGCTCGAAGCGCCGGGCGAAAGTCGCCAGGCGACTTGAGCCGTGGGCATCGAATCGGTACGCTGGACCGCGCGTTCTTGGCCCGGCTTCCTCTTCTCGACTCGACAACTTGGTCACGTGCCGGGGCTGAAGAACGCGGAGGAATGGACCTCAGTGTGGCCGACTCGCTCCGCGAGTTGGAGTCCTTGATGCGACGAGGTCAACTCGCGAGGTTCTCCGACTCGCGGAGCGAGTCGGCCACACTGGTCCACTTTGCGGCGCGATCGGAACAGTTCTTGGATTCTCGAGAGGAGGTCTGTCATGCGGCGCACCGTTCTCAAGGCATGGCTGCGCGCGGCGAGCTGCGCGGCGGTCATCGTGCTCTGCGGTCACGGCCAGCGCGCACCGGCGCAGCAGGCCAGCATCCAGAGTGTCACTCAGTCCCCCTTCGTGATCGGCTTCGTGCCGGTGGTGAACAATGGGGCGGTGGGGGGCGTGCTGATCGATGCCCGCGGCGTGGTGGCCCGGGCCGATACCGACGCGCAAGACCGTCTCCGCGCGGCCCGCGAGAAGGCCCTGCAAGAGGTCCCGCCCGACCTGGACCGGGCCAGCGACCTGCGGAAGGTCTCGCTGCGCGGGCTGGAGCAGGCCATCACCGAGCTGCGGCTGAAGAACCGCAAGGTGACCGACGAGCTTCAGAACCTGGCCGGGCTGCAGCGCATCCGTTACGTGTTCGTGGACCTCGTGCGCCGCGACATCGTGCTGGCCGGGCCGGCCGAGGGCTGGAAGGTCGGCCCACAAGGCGCGATCGTCGGTCGCAAGTCGGGCGCGCCGGTGCTGCAGCTCGACGACCTGGTGTTCGCCTTGCGGACGGCCGAGGCCGCCGGCAAGGAAGCCATCTCTTGCTCCATCGACCCCACGCCCGAAGGCGTGCAGCGTTTCACCCGGCTGGCGAAGACGCCCGGCCTGACGATGAACGACCAGACGCTCCGCCGGCTGGAGGCCGCCGTGGGTCCGCAGCAGATCACGATCCGCGGCGTGCCGGCCGACAGCCGCTTTGCCCGCGTGATGGTGGCCGCCGACGTGACGATGAAGCGGCTGGCGATGGGCTTCGAGCGCTCGCCCGTGGCCGGGGTGCCCAGCTATCTGGACCTGATCCAGCGCGGCGACGGAGCGCCGTCGCGCGACGCCATGCCGCGGTGGTGGCTGGCGCCGAAGTACGAGCCGCTGCTGCGCGACGCCGACGGCCTGGCCTGGGAGCTGCGCGGCCCAGGCGTGCAGGCGCTGACCGAAGACACTCGCTTCGCCGCCGATGGCGCCGCCACGCGGACCGGCAAGGCCAACCCGCTGGCCAAGCGCTGGGCCGAGGCGTTCACCGACAAGTACGCCGAGCTATCCGCCGAGCTGCCGATCTTCGCCGAGCTGCGCAACTGCATCGACCTGGCGGTCGTGTCGGCCCTGATCGTCAAGCACGAGTTGCCCTCCAAGGTGCGCTACGGGATGCCGCTGCTCATGAGCACGTCCGACGTGAAGCCGGTGAGCTGGGCAGTGCCCAAGACGATCGCCTCGCAGGCCAACTCGGTCCGCAAGGG
>JBGQHD010000624.1:0-3964 GCA_041497795.1 Planctomycetia bacterium | reverse complement strand
CTGTGGCCGGACCCGGACGCTCCACTGCTGCGCGACTTGCCGGTCGTGCGACAGAGCGAGCTGTATCAGCAAGCCGGCGATGTCGAGTTTCTGCGTCTGCTGCGGCAGCGCGCACTATTCGTGAACGACGATGAACGATAGCGCGACAACCCACCCTGACACGATCCGCCTCGAGGCGGTTCGTGGTTTCGAGCCTCGGCGTCTCGAGGCCTCGCGGCTCGAGAAATGCCTCGGCGGCGGGCTGTGCCTCATCGCGCTGGCGGCGGGGGTTTCGGCCGGCCTGCTGCTGCGGGTGGCCTCCGCCCGGGCCGGCGCGCTGCCCGAGCGCCGCGCCGAAGTGGCGTCGTTGTCGGCGGGGGAGAAGGACCATTTGCGGTATCAATACACGCGCTTCGCCGCCCTTCCGGCCGAGCAGCAAGATCATCTGCGCGCCTTCGACGCCCAGCTCGCGGCGGCGGAAGACGCCGAACCGCTGCGCGGCACGCTGCGGCACTACCACGAGTGGCTGCGGACCATTTCGCCTTCGGACCGTGAATTGCTGAAATCGAGCTACGACCCGATCCGCAAGGCGGAACGAGTGGAAGAGCTGTCGCCCCTCTCGCGCGCGGACGTGGCCGCGGTGGAGACCTGGCTGAAGTCCTGCGCGAAGTCCCGCTTCAGCGCCGTCAGCGAAGAGCAGTCGCTTTTTTGGGGGCGGGGATTGCTGATGGAGCGGCCCCCCGGCAATCGCGACGCGCGCCGCCCGTTCGGCAAGATCCGGGAGCTGGACGAAGCCGATTTTCAGCAGTTGTCGGCCAGTCTTTCCGAGCTGAGGGCTGCCGAGCTGTCGCGGGAAACCACCACCGGCGGCAAGCGGCGGCTGGTGGCGACCTGGCTGCAGCGCCGCCGCAGCGCGACCGAACCGCGGTTCGGCCCGGCATCGACCGAGGAATTGGTGCGGTTCTTCACCGACGAGCTGACGGATGAGTCGCGCCGCAGGCTGATTGCCCTGCCGCTGGACCAGCGGAACCGTGAGCTGCGCGAGGAGTATCGCAAAGCCAAGTCGCCCGAGGAGCCCAAGCGTCTGCCGCTCGACGCCAAGGAGTAGGGCCAGTGGAATCGAGCCAGTTTCACAACTCCCTCTCCCCTCTGGGGAGAGGGTCGGGGTGAGGGGTAATCCGCTCACACGTGGTTCCGCAGCATCAGCTCTTTGGGGTGCGGATTCAAATACGTCTGGCCGCGCAAATACTCCGCGTCGAGTTGCCGGGCGTGGTGGCTGATGAGCGTGATCGGCACGACCAGCGGCAGCAGGCCCCGGCGGTAGTCGTCGATCAGCAGGGCCAACTCCTGGCGGGCGACGGCGTCCAGGCGGTCGCTGAGAAAGCCGGCCATGTGCTGGAGCACGTTGGCGTGCCGGCCGGGGGTGGCCATCTTCGCCAGGGCCGCCATGAACTGCTTCTCGTAAGCGTCGCGCAGCTTGGCCCGCGGCAGCGACTTGGCCGCGGCCACCAGCCGGCCCAGCTCCGTGTACGCCCGCGGCGAGTGGGCCAGCACGGCGAACTTGTGGGCCGTGTGAAAGGCCACCAGGTCGCCCACCTTCCAGCGCCCGCCCCACAGCATCTTGAGCCGTTGATAGGCGAAGATTCGCTCGACCCAATTCTCGCGCAGCCGCGGGTCGGACAGCCGGCCTTCCTCCTCGACCGGCAGGTTCGGCAGCCCGGCCAGCAGGGCCTCGGCGAACAGGCCCACCCCGCGGCGCACCGGGCTACCGCCGCCAGCACCCCGGCTGCTTGGAGCAGCCGGGGTGCTTTTGGGCGGATTGCTCTGGTACACCTTCACCCGCTCCATGCCGCAGCTCGGCGAATCCTTCTTGAGGATGTAGCCGCACAAATCCAGCTCGGCCAACTGCTCCACGCGCCGCCGGGCATAGCGGCGCATCTCCGCCGTATGATCGGTGTCGCTTTTCACCCCGCGAAGCTGGATTTCGCCGCCCAGCTCCACCAGATGAATCGGCTCGCGCGGCGTGCCCATCCCGATCTCCACCTCCGGGCAAACCGGCACGAACTCGACGAACTTCCCCAACGTGTCGGTGAGAAACCGATCGTGCTTGTGCCCGCCGTCGTAGCGCACACGCTCACCGAGCAGGCACATGGAGATGCCGATGCGGATGGGGGGAGGCTGGTCCAGGGGTTCTCCTTTGTCTCCCTCGACTGTTCGGGCGGCTGGCCGTAGAGAGTGTTGTCTTGGTTCCTCATCGCACTAGGGCCCGAGAACCGAGCAATTTGGCAATGCATCAGCCAAATTCGCAATGCCCGTCTCCGTGACGTGCGAGCCATAGAGATTGATCTCCACGAGTTGGCTCAATCCCTCGAGGTGCTTAAGGCCAGCATCCGTCGCCTTGGTTTCCTCGAGCGATAGGTATTCGAGCCGCCCTAGGGCTTGGAGGCTACTGAGTCCCGCATCGGATACTTCGGTGCGACTGAGGTCGAGAGCTGTGAGTTGCTTCAGCGATTTCAATCGTTCCAGTCCCGCGTCGGTCAACTGCGTGCCACGGAGTTTCAGCCTCCGAAGGTGGATTAGCATTCCAAGACGGATAGCATCGGCGTCGCAGAACGTCTCACGAGCAACAAACCAATCATCGACTGCTTGGAACCATTCGTCGCCAGCGAGGTCTCGAAGCGACGACGCGGCAACAACAAGCGGTCCCATGACACCCACCTTTCCAAGCGCCGCAATCGCCCGCCGTTGGCTGACATAGACCTCGGTGTCACTCAGCGCTTCACGCAGAGCGGTCAGCTCCTCGTCGCTGACGCGGGTGCAGTCGAGAATCAGCCCACGGAGGGTACCAAGTCCGTGAAACCGCCGCGCGTGCTCGTCGGTGAACGCCGGCCCGCCGACGATCAATAGCTCGATGGCCGGCAGCTCGGCGACCTCCGCCACGTAGGCGTTCGGGTCGTCGCAGTCGGCCAAGTTGACCTGCGTGACGTTCTGCGCGCTGCCCGCCAGGCGGAGCCACCACTGGCTGACTTCCGTGGTCTGGCAGGTTCCGCCGAGTTTCTCAACGAGCGCGACGGTCTGTTGCTGCCGCCAATAGGGCTTGAGGTACTGGCGGCAGGCCAAGAGGCCGAGTGCGATCAGCAGCACGAGGAACAGCAACGCCCGCAGGCCAAATTGCCACCAGCGACGCCGCCTGCCGGCCGCGTCCGTTTGCTTGGCCTGGTCGTGGGGTGCGTGCTCGCTCATCGCGGTCCCTGATGCCGCCGGGCCGACTGGGATTTGTCGGATAACCACATTAACCCGACGCGCAAGCGAGGGAGGAGCGAGGATAGGCGGCGATTCTCCCTCGCTTGCGCGTCGGGTTAGTGTCCCGGCCGACGGTTTCCTGACAAAGCCTGGGCGATGTGATCAAAATGCCGGCGGGGGATTCAGCTTTCTTGTTAGGGTGATCTCACAATTCGGCAATGCCCGTGACAGGTCGGCCTTGCCGGCGGCCGTGACCCGCGTCTCGAGGAGCTCGAGTTCTCGCAGTTGGCTCAGGCCTTTGAAGGGCTCCAGGCCCGCGTCGGTGATCGCGGTGCCGCTGAGACGAACAAAGTAGAGTTTCCCGAGGCCACTCAGGCGCCTGATCCCCGCGTCGCCGAGCTTGAAGTTCTCGATCGTGAGCGCGCCCAGGTGGCTCAGATCGGAAATCCTCTCCAGCCCTGCATCGGTCAATTGCGTGCCGTCTCGGATGGATAGCTCGAAACGTTGGCCCAGCTTTTTCAGGAGCACGGTGTCGGCGTCCGTGAAGAGGCCAAAGATGTCCACGAGGCCGGCTTCTTCAAACCACTCCTCTCCCGCAAGCTGGCTGAGCGGTGGCGGCGCGATGGTCGGATCTTCCAGGACGACGCCCAACTTCCGCATCGTCGCGATGGCCCTCCGCTGGCTGACGTAAACCTCGGTGCCCTTCAGCGCTTCACGCAGAGCGGTGAGGCCGTCCGCGGTG
>JBGQHD010000623.1:0-3987 GCA_041497795.1 Planctomycetia bacterium | reverse complement strand
GTGTTGGTCTCGTACCAGGGCTTGCAGACCGTGTAGGTGTAGTTGATATTGTTGGTCTCTTAGACCGGCTTGCAGACCGTATAGCAGATGTTGCGCTGGCGGGTCTCCCACACCGGCTTGCAAACCGTGTACGGGGTGTCGCAGTGCTTCGTCTCGTAGACCGGCTTGCAGACCGTGTACGGGATGTCGCAGTGCTTCGTCTCGTAGACGGGCTTGCAGACCGTGTAGCAGGTGTTCTGCGTGTGCGTCTCGTAGACCGGCTTGCAGACCGTGTAGCAGATCTGCCGCTGCTTGGTCTCGTAAACCGGCTTGCAAACCGTGTACGGGATGTCGCAGTGCTTGGTCTCGTAAACCGGCTTGCAGACCGTATAGCAGTAGTTCTTCGAGTGCGTCTCGTACACCGGCTTGCAGACGGTGTACGGGATTTCCTTGACGCACGTCTCGTACACCGGCTTGCAGACGGTGTAGCAGCAATCGCGGTAGCACGTCTCGGGGACGTACTTCACGCAATCCAGGGTTTTCGTCGTCCACACCGGCTCGTAGCACGTCTTGTAGCAGGTGTGGGTGCACTTCTCGTACACCACTTCGCGGCAGGTCTTGGTGAACGTGCAACAGACCTGGCCGCAGCACGCGGGAGCGACCCCGCAGCTCGAGCAGCCGTGGTACGTGGCGCCGCCACAATACCCGGCCACGGCCATTTGGGCCGACAAGGCCGTCAAGACGACGGCGATGAGCGGCGCCCCCAACAAGCGAGTCATGGTTCAGCCTCCTTCAAGCGGTGTGCGAATAGGGAAGATCCTGGTCTGGATGAGGCCCGTGGCCCCTTGGATTCCTTCGGCTAGCAGACTCTTCCCGCGTTAGCAGGACTCAGCAGATTGCAATGGCCGCAAAACAGGCAGCGACATTGCAGACCCTCCATAGTACGGCGCGGTTGACGAAAGAGCGGCCAAAGCACGTTGGAATCAGACGCCTGCCCTCTCTTCGACGAGATTGACGCCGGGCGCCAAGACGAAAGCGCGGCAAGCTGAGCAGCGCGGGCTGCGCCGGGTCGCCGCGACGCGCGTAGCGGTCGTGCTCAGGACGGCGAGCGTACCGACAAGACGACCTGGGCTCGCCGTGCGCATCCTGCCGCGCGGGGCGCACGTGCCGATGACCTGAAACGTGCCTGTCGCGCCGGATGTGCGGGTTTAGTGTTTTCCCAAGGGGCAACGCCGCGGGGTGTTGATTTGACGCGTCATGCTCCGTGGTCTACACAATCATAGGTGCCGTGTGTGGCCCCTTTGGGCGGCCGTGCCGCCGTCAGGAACCGAGAGATTCGAGCCGAGGAAGTGCCATGTGCCGTCGCCGTCAGGCCTTCACGCTGATTGAGCTGCTGATTGTGGTGGTCATTCTGGCCATCCTCGCAGCCACGATCATTCCTCAGTTCACGGACTCCACCGCCGACACCAAGCGGAGCACGGCCTTGATGAACCTCCGCACGCTGCGCGCGCAGGTTGAAATGTATAAGGTGCAGCACAGCGGCACTCCGCCAGCGGACCTGACGAAACTCACGATCAAGACCGACGCCACCGGCGCTGCCGGCACCGACTTTGGCCCGTATCTGCAGTTTATCCCCGTGAATCCGCTGACCAACAAGAACACCGTGACCGCGGCCAGCAGCAATCCTCCCACGGCGGCGACGGCGGCTGCCGACCGAGCCTGGCTCTATCATGCCGCCTCCGGCAACGTCTGGTTGGATGAGACCGGGTATCTGAACCAATAGGCGCCGTGCGCTAGCCCGACGCGCAAGCGAGGATGCGTCGGCGCTTCTCCCTCGCTTGCGCGTCGGGCTAGCGTGCCGACGGCCAACGCTTGCCGCATCGCCGGCGCGCTCCTAGAGTGAAGCGCCTTGCGATTCTCGACGCGCCAGGGTGCACGGCGACATGGCCAAGCGATCACCCCAACGTCGCTCCGGCGGCAAAGCAGTCACCACCGGGACGCGCTCGTCGTTGCCGCCCCTCGCTTCCAAGGCCCCCGTTTCCAAGGCCGTGGTCAGCCGCCTGAGCCTCTACCTCCGCGAGCTGCAGCACGTGGCGCGCGACGGCCACGCCACGATCAGCTCCGTCGCCCTGGGGCAGCGGCTCGGCTGCACGGACGCCCAGGTGCGGAAGGACTTGGCGAATTTCGGGCAGTTCGGCCGCCGCGGCGTCGGCTACCGCTGCCACGAGTTGATCGAGGCCATCCGCCGCATCCTGGGAACGCACGAGCCCTGGTCGGTCGCCCTGGTGGGCGTGGGCAATCTCGGCCGGGCGCTCCTGGGATATCGCGGTTTTTCCCGGCAGGGGTTCCGCTTCGTCGCCGCGCTGGATGCCGACGCCAGAAAGGTCGGACTCGAAGTCGAGGGCCTCCGCGTCCACGCCTTGGACGACTTGCCCAGAATCGTGAGAGACCATAAGATTCGCCTGGGCGTGATCGCCGTTC
The DNA here is from genome assembly GCA_041497795.1 of Planctomycetia bacterium. Lineage (GTDB taxonomy): Bacteria > Planctomycetota > Planctomycetia > Pirellulales > S012-138 > JBGQHD01. The sequence goes on along the minus strand of JBGQHD010000623.1, from coordinate 1,527 downwards.
CGGCCGCGGCCGCGCAGGAGGTGGCCGACCGGATGACCGCCGCGGGCATCGAGGGAATCCTCAACTTCGCCCCCGTGACCATCAGCCTGCCGGCCACGGTCAGCCAGGTTGGCGTCGATGTGGCCATCGAGCTGGAGCAGCTCGCCTTTTCGGTGCTCCGGCGCTCCGCGGCCGAGGCCGTCTCGTCCCAGTGACGCGTCGATTCCGGGTAGCTGAACTCGCCAGAGTTCAGGTTGCCCGAAGTCTGGCGACTTCGGCTACCCCTATCTGCTTTGCCCGTTGTCTGCTTTATCTGCTTACCCGGTGGTGTAATGGTAACACTAGGGATTTTGGCTCCCTCATTCTAGGTTCGAATCCTAGCCGGGTAGCTTTGGCCTGAGAGTCTGGTCGAGTCTTGTCAGAAGCCCGGCTTCTTTGAGAAGCCGGGCTTCTTCGTCCCCTCTGGGTCGCCTCTTGCCCCGCATACGTCGCCGGGCGTAGCTTAGAGATACGGGCGGTGCGCGTGATGGGCCGATGCAGGGGGGCGTCTGATGCCGGGCGACGTGGTTCGGGGGTTCGTGGCCATGCCTTTCGCGCCTGGCTCCGCGCGCTTCTGGGAGAAAATGAAGGAAGGGGCCGACCGCCTGGAGGACCTCGACCTGCGGCGGTTCAACTCCCAAGCCGTCGAGGACCACACGCTTTTTGAGTCCATCACCAAGCAAATCCACGGTGCCGACTTCCTCATCGCCGACCTCACTCCGCAAGGCGAGGGCTTCAATCGCAACGTGCTCACCGAAGCCGGCATCGCGCTGGGGGCCGGCAAACCGGTCCACATCGTGGCCCAGGTCACGGAGTACGACGAGTGGGACAAGGCCGCGGACACGGCCTCCGATTGGCGGAACAGCAACGTGCACCTGTTTCCGCCGCCGGCGGCTCAATGGGCCGACAAGTTCGAGGAGTTGCTCGCCAAGATTCTGTGCGGCCTCGATCGGCCGGCGCTGCGAAAGAAAGAGCGGCCACGGCAGTCCGAAAGCCAACAGCTTCTGTGGCTGATGAAGCTCGTCCCCCATTTGCGGCGGCGCTGCATCGAGCTGTACACGGCGACGCCCTGGAAGTGCGGCAAGCTCCATCGCGACCACCTGCCTCGGCGGCAGACCTTCGAACTCCGCTCCGCGGCCAGTCCCGATCTGCGCGTCCGCGTGGGCGTGCTTCTGGATCGCTGGGAGCGGCATGGCACGCCGCTGTGGATCATCGTGCAGCGCAAGGGGTCCGATCAGGAACAAGAGGTGCCGGTCGTCCTTCCCGGCGATTCCATCTACGACGTCTCGACCCTGGATGCCGTGGAGGCGTTCGTGGCCGAACTGGACCGCGTGCTCACCGATCTCTCCGGCGGCGAGTTGCGTCGCCCGGCCGACCTGGGCCGGCAATTGGAACGCTGGGACGAATACCTTCACCGCCTGGTCGCCGTGTGCGAGGAGCAGGAAGCCCTGCATCTCAGAGGGCACGGCGGCTGGAACCGGTATCTCGATTGGCTGCTGGAGATGGACG
>JBGQHD010000622.1:0-3996 GCA_041497795.1 Planctomycetia bacterium | reverse complement strand
CTCATCCAAATTTTTTCCAGCGTCTTCCAACCTTCTCCTACGCGATGGACCGCGAACCACGGTCCGGCCACAGAGTGGACCCCCTCCAGTCATATCCGCTGCCAGAGGTGGTACAGGCCGACGCGCTTGACGGTGCCGGTTGATTCCTCGATCCGCTGGTAGTCTTTGGTCGCGAACTCGAAGCCGTGCCGCACGTCGAGCGGCACGCGAGCCGGCTTGTTCCAGACCCGCACCTGGCCGAACTCGTCCACCACCCGCAGTTCCACGTACACGTGCGTCCGCTTCAATTCGCGCCGCAGATACTCGGCCCGCTGGGCGTCCAATGGACCATTCCCCAGGTGATCGAGAAAGAGCAGGGATTGGCGGCCGTAATAGAGCAGGTACTCCAGCCCCTCGCTCTGGTCCGACATCGGCTCTTTGGCATACAGGCCGACGAGCCGGTTGAATTCATCCTTGAGCAGGGGGGGCGTCGGATGCTGGTCGGCGGCGCAGCCCGAGGCGCAGGCCTGCTTCCCGTGCGGATGCGCCAGGGCCCGACCGCTGTCGGGGTCGCCGCTGTCGAAATTGGCCGTATGATCGCCCGGCTCGAAGTACTGGGAGAGCGGCTCCCGGTTGCCGACATCAACCCCGTGCGGGATCGAGGAGTCGTCGCCCGGGTCGCTATAGACGGTCCGCGGCCCGCCGGCGCCCGTGGAGGAGAACCCCACGTCTCCGTGGACCGCCCAAATGGCCGTCGGCAGACAAACGAGTAAAGCGGCCGCCATGAAGGCCCGCTGTCGAAAGGTCATAAGTTGCTGCCTCCGAAGCTTTTCGGGAGATCAATCCGCTTCACGGCATCGGCGCGGCGGGTGCCGCGGCGTCGTCCCGTTAGGACGCACGTTCACGCGATCGCGTTCCCAAATCGATCACGTTCCAAAATCCAGTCGCGGTCATTACCGCGGAATCGGCAGCGGAACGGCCGGCACCGGAACCGGATCGACCGGCACCGGAACGGGGAACGGCACCGCGATGCCCCGGCGGATGGGCACCTCGATCGGCATTCCTGGCAGGAGCGCACCGGGCACGACCGCGCTGCCACCGGCCAGCCCCAACGAAAGGTCCAGGCCCTTGGCCTTCTCCAGCTCTTTTTCGTCCGGCGCCTCGTCGGAGAACGTCAGCACGAGATTGATGCTCTGATGCTGAAACTCGACCTTGCTGCCGGGGCCGACGGTCAGCGACACGTCGGCCGTTCCGTTCATCTGCGGCGGGAAGGTCTCGCGGTACACCACGCGGCCGGTTCGTTTGTCGAGGAACTGCACGATCGTCTGGTAAGTGGTCGCTGCGCGCCCCAGGCCCGTCGTGCGGGCCCCGTAGGCCGTGGTGACGAAGGCCACGACGGGACTATCGGGCGGCTGGAGAAGCGGAAGCCCGATGCCCGGCGCGTCCCAGTCCTTCACCAGTTTTCCCGTCCGGCGGTCGATCACGTAGACGCGGCCCTGGACATAGGCCATGCCCGGCAGGCTGCCGTTGGCCGTAGCGCCAAACCGCGGCGGCACGCCGCGGCGCACGCCGGGCTGAGCGGCGTTGGTCACGCCCAGCACGTAGCGATCGGCGCTGCGCAGCAGGACGAGGCCGCCAACGTCGTCACCCCCCGGGCCGCTGACCAGGCTGCTGAACCGCACCTTGCCGTCGGCCAGGGAGATCATCTGGAAGGGGTCGCGGCCGCGATCCGGGGCGCCGCGGGCGTCGAGCACGCCGATTTCATCCGGGCCGGCGAAGGCCGCCTTGGCCGTGGCACTGAACTCACTGGCCCAGAGCGTCTTGTCGGACAGTACGTCCACTAGCTTGAGCGTCACCTTGCCGTCCGCGCCATCGGTCGCCCAGGCGAGCACGCGGCAGCCGAAGCTGGCCATCCGCTGCGCGCGGTGCGGGACCGGGCGAGTGCCGGCCGGCTCGCCGTCCAGCGCCCGGTAAACCGAGGCCTTCGTATCGTCCGGGCCGATGACCAGCAGGTGCTCCTCGTCGCCGATCAGGTCGCTGCCAAGCTGCACGCCGGTCCGCTTCCAGAGCACGTCGCCGCTCAGCGCGTCCACCGTCACGAGTTCGGCGCCGCGAAGGAAGCTCACCTGCCGCGAGCTGACCACCGGCTCCAGCGAGCCCAAGGGGCCCTGCGAGCTGTGGAAGCGGAGGACCGGCTGCCCCCAGGTGGTCTGCTCCATGCGCGGCGCGGGGGTCAGGCCGGAGCCGCTGTCGCTCTCGCTGAGCTTCGTCAGGCTATGCCGCCAGAGAAGACGGCTGGCTTCGTCCACGCCCGGCGAGGCGTCAATGCCGATGATCTCGTAGCCGGTGACCAGCGCCAGCAAATGCCCATGCGCGGCCAGGCGATGCCCGTAGGCGACGGTTTGAATGGCCGACGAAACGCCGGTATCCTCATCGCCCTTCTTCGCGCCCGACAGGGAAACGCGCCACAACGATTTGCCGCCCGTATTGAGCGCGGTGAAGTAGCCGCCGCGAATCTGGTAGCGATACTCCCTGGCCAGCGGATCGGCCAAGAGCGTGGTGTCGATGTCCGGCTGGCCGACCGTGCCGCGGGGAAGGCCGCGTAACCGCGGGTCGGTCGCGCCGGAGTCCTGAGACGCGGTGACGGTGACCTTGCCGGTCGGCCACGGCTTGGGCTGCAAGAACTCGCGGAAGTTCTTGTCGGCGGCCAGGGCCTCGTCGAAAAGCTGCTTGCCCGTCTTTCCGTTGGGGCCGACCGCGGCTGCCAGCTCACCCTGCAAGCGATCGTAGTAATGGCGGGCGGCCGGGAACCCGTGCGATTGCACGGGCCAGTCGGCAGCCGTGCGATAGAACTGGGCCAGGTTGGCGACCGCCGCGGCGGAGCGCTGGTGGTCGGACGAACGCTCCAGGCCGCGCAGCAGCAGCTCGACTTCCAGCCGCGGCTTATCGGTCTGGCCCAGCAGCATCTCCGACAGCCGCTGCCGGCCGGCCTCGGCCGCGGGATGATTGCCGAAGTAGCGCAGCGCCAGCCGCAGCGCGTCGGGCGTGGCGTCTTGCTGTGCTGCGGCAAGCCGGGCCGCGATGGCCTTCTCGACTTCGCCGCGAATTTCGGGCGAGGCCCCCTCGAGCAGCTTGGTCCATTGCGATTGCAGCCAGCGGTCATTCCGCAGAACGAGCGACTCGCCCGAGGGCATCAGCGGCATGCCGCGCGGGTCGCCCTGGGCCAGCTTGAGCAAGCTGTCGAAGGCGGCTTTATAGTCGTGCGCGACGAGCAGGCCATCGCTGTAGATCCGCAGGTATTGGGCCCGCAGGTCGCCGGCCTCCGTGGCGGCGGTCAACTGATCCAGCTCGTCGGCGTGCCGGCGATACTTGGCGAAGTCGGTTTGCAGGGTCTGCACCAGGGCGCGGGCCAGCAGCCGCCGGGCGACCACGGTCTTGGAAAGCTCCGCGGCGCGGCGCAAATGCGTGATCGCCCCGTCCAGGTCGCCCTTTTGCCGCAGCAGCTCGCCCAACTGCGTCAGGGCCTGCACGTCCGCGGGGTTCTTTTTCAGGGCCTCGCTCAGGGTCTCGAGCGAAGCCTGGTTGAAGCCCAAACCGCCGTACAGGTCTTGCGAAATCAGCCAGCCGTTCACGCAGACGAGGTTGCCCAGGCCGACGCGCCCCTCGGGCAGCACCTTGTCGTCGATGATCTTGTCGGTGAGCTTCATGTCGCCGGTCCTGATCTCGATGGTCGCCAGGCGGCCGTTATCCAGCGGCAGCACGTAGACGCCGCTATGGTGGAAGCCGCGGCCGGCGACCTTGGCCCCATTGGGGAAGGGCTTCATCGGGTTGGCGGGCCAGGCCGGGGCACCGTCGATCATCTTGTGGGCCCGCACGTAGGTCGGGCAAACGACCAGCACGTGACCGTCGTACACGCCGCCGACGAAGAGGGCGTCGTGCCGGTCGATCTTTTCCTTCCAGGCCGGCGAGCCGTCTTCCAGGTTCAGGCAGTGCAGGTAGCGCGAGCCGCGCTCGGTG
>JBGQHD010000621.1:0-3999 GCA_041497795.1 Planctomycetia bacterium | reverse complement strand
GGCGTGCGACGCCTGGGTCGTGGCGGCGCTGCCGCGCTCGCGGCGGGCCTACGCCGAGGCGTTGGTGGAGGTTTCTGAACTCGTTTCAAAATCCGCGCCGCTGGTGCCCGTCTTGGGCGTCAGCACCGGCGCCGGTCGGTCCTTTCAACGGAGATTGACCATGGTCCTGCGTGAGCGCGTGCCGTCCAAAGTGTCGTGGCGAGGGCTCCTCGGCGTCGGCCTGTTGGCCCTGGTGGCTCTGCCCAGTTGGTTGATCGCTCAGTCTCCCTCTGGCAAGCCGCCCGCCGCCGCAGCCGACAAACCGGCGGCCGCTCCCCCAACGGAGGGCCCTGCCGCGGTCAAGGCAGTTGCTACGCCGGCCGACGCCAAGACGCCGCCCGCCAAGGCCCCGCTCGCCAAGACGCCGCCCGCTAAGCCCGCCGCGGCGCGCACGCTGCGCGTCGTGGTCCTCGATCCGCAGGGCAAGCCGCTGGAGGGCGCCGACGTCAAAGCCGGCATTTGGACTCATCAGAAGAACTACAAGTCGACGCGCGACTACAAGACGGACGCCGCGGGCGCGGCGCTGGTAGAGCTGCCCAAGACATATTACATCGTCCGCATTTGGGCCAGAAAGAAGCCGCTGGTCGGCATGTACGCTGGCTGGGAGCAAGACGAGCTGGCGAGCGGAGGCGACTTGCCGGCCGACTATGTGTTCCGCCTGGAAACCCCCAGCACGGTCGGCGGCCGAATCGTGGACGAGCAAGGCAAACCGATCGCCGGCGCCAAGGTGCAGGTTAAGATTGCCAACAGGCTTGACCCGGCCAAGGGTGATGGACGCACGCGTTACGACGGTTGGCTGGCCGAGGCCGAGGACGCGGCCACGACCGACGCCGACGGCCGCTGGCAAATCGACAACGCCCCGAACCGTGCGGATGCGGAGCTGGGCCTGCTGGTCACTCATCCGGATTACCTCTCCGACGATAACTGGCAAGGGCTGCAACGGGCCGCCGGCATCACCAGCGACATGCTCCGCAAGCGGATCGCCACGCTCACGCTGAAGCAGGGGATCACGGTCATCGGCTGGGTCACCGACCCAGAGGGCAAGCCTGTCAAGGACGCAGTCATCGTGCTGGGCGACCGGCCGTTGTTCTGGCCCACGCGGCGCGAGTTTCTCACCGACGCCGAGGGCCGATTCCGCTTGCCACCGCAGGCGCCGCACGAAACTTCGCTGACGGTCATCGCCCGCGGCTGGGCGCCGCAGCTTCGCCGCATCAACCTCCAGGCCGGATTGCCGTCGCAGGACTTCCGCCTCCAGCCAGGCAAAACGATTCGGCTGCAAGTGGTCGATGCAGCGGGCAAGCCGGTTCCCGATGCGCAAGTGAGTATCGGCGCCTGGAGGCGGCTCGAGGCGTTGCACAACATCGCCCACCCCAATGTTCGCGACAACGGGATTCCGCGGCGAACGAACGCCGACGGCGTGTGGGAGTGGACGTGGGCGCCGGACGACCTCGTGAAACTCAATGTCTATGCCGACGGGGTCGCGCCCGTCGAGCTGGAAATCGCCGGCGGCGCGGCGCCGCGCACGGTGACACTGAAAGCCGAACACCGCGTGACGGGTCGCGTCATCGATGCAGTAACAGGCAAGCCGGTGCCGGCATTCACCGTCATACCCATGGACGTGTTCCGCAAGGACTGGCTTCACGCGGAGCGCGATAAAGCCGAGCAGGGCAAGAACGGCCTGCTGAGCTTCCTGGCCACGCGCACCGACATCCCGCAGCGGCTGCGCGTCGAGGCGCCGGGCTATCGCACGCAGGATGGGCCGGAGTTTCGGGTTGGCGACGATGCGGCCCGCGTGCAGGACTTCCGCCTTCAGCCGAGTAAACGCGTGGCCGGCGTAGTCGTCGATGCCGAGGGCCGGCCCGTGGGCAAGGCGGAGGTGCTGCTGGCGACGCCGACGCAGGAAGCTCGCCTGTCGCAAGATTACGGCAATCACAAGTCTTTCACCGACGCGGCCGGGCGATTCACATTTCCTGATCCCGCGGAACACTGCGCAGTGATCGCGCGGACAGACACCGGGTTCGCCCGGGCTGAACTGGCCGCTGGCGCGCTCGACGCGGGCACGCTGCGGCTGCAGCGGTGGGCCTCGATCCGCGGACAGTTCCGTGACGGCGGCCGCGCAGTGCGCAGCGCCTGGATATTCGCCGAGCCGATTGGTATCCGCGGCCTCACGCGGCCGAAAGTCGACGACGATTTCCAGGTCCGGACTGGCGCCGACGGCCGCTTCGAGTTCCCGCGCGTGCCGCCGGGGCCGACCAGCGTGCGCGTCCATATCGGTCCTTGGAAGGACGAGGGCTTTCGCTCGGGGCCAAACGTGCCGCTGGACCTGAAACCCGGCGAGCGCGTTGAGCTGGACCTGGGCGGCGGCGGAGTCACCGTGACCGGCAAGGTGAAGCTGACGGCCAAGAACGGCAAGCTGCCCGACGGCCTCGACTGCACGTACTCGATCAACTACCTCGTCCGCCGCGAGCCGGGCATCGCGCCGCCGCCGGAAATCGCCCGCCTGGGCTTCGACATCCGCGACGGCTGGCGCGATGTATGGCAGAGCACGGCCGAGGGCCTGGCTTACACCCGCACCCTGCGGCACTGGTTCGTGAAGCTCGCGCCCGACGGCTCGTTTCAGATCAGCGGCGTGCCGGCCGGCGAGTATGAGCTGGTGGTCGCCGTCTACGCCAATCCCCAGGGCGGCTGCCTGGTCGATCCGCTGGCGCGGCAGCGCGTGCGCGTGAAGGTGACGGACGCCGACGCCGCCCGGGGCGAGCTGGCGCTGAACGAGATCGCCGCGGAGGTCGTGCCCATCACGGCGGTCGGCGACACCCCGGCGCTGACCTTCAAGAGATCGGACGGCAGCGACGGTTCGCTGGCCGATTATCGCGGCAAGCACACGGTGGTGCACTTCTGGGCAAGCTGGTGTGGGCCGTGCAAACAGCAGCTTCCGGCACTGCGGCGGGTGCAGGAGCGCTTCGCAGCCCGCGGGCTGACCACGGTCGGCCTATCGCTCGACGACGAGCCGGAAGCCTGGCAGGCGGCGCTCAAGCGGCTCGATCTGCCCTGGCCGCAGGGGCGCCTCGGCGCCGCCAGCGATGCCGGGGTCTCGAGCGTGCCGGCCTATTGGCTGCTCGACCCCTCGGGAAAGATCGTCGCCAAGGTCTACGACCCCGACGAACTCACCGCGGCACTCGCCGGCCGGCTGAAGTGAGCGACGGTCTCTGCTCCACCAAGGATCCTGGCGGGTCATCTCCACCGGGCTTGCCCCGGTGGCTCGCCGACTGACGGCTACAAACCATCCCCGGTCACACCCACTCTCCACCGGGCTCGTCCCGGTGGACCCGCGACTGGAGGCTGACAAGGCCGGTTGCGGCGCTCAGTCATCTAACCACCGGGGCGAGCCCGGTGGGGCAACTTTGCAGGTGGCGGGTTGGTAGCAGTCAGTCAGCAGGCCACCGGGACAAGCCCGGTGGTGGACAGTCGCCCGCGCCGGTACGGGTGTTCGCCAGGACTTGGCGTCAGACACGACAAACGAGTCAGGTTGGCGGTTCCGACTTCGGATGGACGACGTTCTTTGCCAAACCGACCTTCTCTAGCAGCACGATCGTCCAGTAGGTCAGGTCCAGCTCCCACCAGCGGTGTCCGTGGGCCGCGCAACGGGGGTGGGCGTGGTGGTTGTTGTGCCAGCCTTCGCCGTTGGTGCACAGGGCCACGAGCCAGTTGTTGCGGCTCTGGTCGTCGGTCTCGTAATTGCGGTAGCCCCAGCGGTGGGTCACGGAGTTGACCGCCCAGGTGATGTGCCACACGTAGACCGTGCGGACGATCACACCCCACACGAAGATGCTCAGTCCGAATTTCAGCCCGCCCAGCAATTCGCCCGAGGTGGCCCAGCCGATCAGAAAGGCCCCCGCGAAGATCAGCAGCGCATGGGCCACGTAAACCCAAAACCAGAGCAACTTCCGCTCCAGGCGATAG
>JBGQHD010000620.1:0-3999 GCA_041497795.1 Planctomycetia bacterium | reverse complement strand
GTGCCAAGGGGGGCCATCGCGCCCGGCTCTTGGCGCCCGCGCACACACCCAGGGGTGGTTGGGGGGGCCGCGCACCCACCCCCCCCGCCACGCGGGTGGGGTGGGTCTGGTCCCTCGACCCACCCTACGTCGTCCTCGCCGCTGGCGAGGAACAGCCGCAAGTCGTTGGCCAGCGCGTCGATGTCGCCCGGATGCGGGCAAACGACCACCAGCGGCCCCGGGGCGGCCTGGGCGAGCGCCGCCGCCACCAGCGCGCACGATGACCCCCACACTCCGCCCAGCGTTGCCCCGTGGCCGCGCCGCAGACTGGCCACCACGTCGGCAAAGCCGGGGAGCGCCTGCAACCGCCCGGCCAGCTCCGTCAGCCGGCCGGGCAAGCCGACAGCCGGCTGTACCATGGTCATGAAGTTGCGAATTGTAGTGAGTGCCGTGCGCGCGAGAAAGACGAGCCGGGTAATGCGGACACTCCGGTCCGCCGACTCTGCCAATCCGCTTTCCCCGGCGAGCTGTTCGGTCCCGCGGACAGGAGTGTCCGCATTACGTCTCGAACGTCCAACATCGAACATCGAACGTCCAACATCGAACGGGTACGAGCAGCCCGGCTGCTGGGAGCAGCCGGGCTGCTGATCCGCCGAACATTCGCGTTCGATGTTCGATGTTCAACTGCCTCGGCTGGACGGTCCCCGGCGAAAAGGACAGAATGCGGTGACTGATGCACCACTCGTCACTCGTCACTCACCACTCGCATGCCTTGGTTCTCGGGTTTCGAAGCGATCGTCCGGCAGCGCGAGCCGCTGGCTCCGCACACCTGGCTCGGCCTGGGCGGCCCGGCGGAGTTCTTCGCGCAGCCGCGCAGCCAGGACGAGCTGGCCACGCTCGTGCGGCGCTGCCACGAGCAGCAGGTCCCGACGCGGCTCCTCGGCGGCGGCTCGAACTTGCTGGTTCCGGATGAAGGCGTGACCGGGCTCGTCGTCCAGCTTTCCGCGGCGGCCTTCGGCGAAATCCGCTGCCAGGGCAGCACCGTGCGGGCCGGCGGCGGGGCCAAGCTCGGCCATGTCATCACCGAGTCGGCCGCCAAGGGCCTGGCCGGCCTGGAGACGCTGGTCGGCATCCCCGGCACCGTCGGCGGCGCCTTGCACGGCAACGCCGGCGGACGCAGCGACGACATCGGCCAATGGACCGCCGCGGCGACGATCATGACTCGGGAAGGCCAGATCATTCAGCGGCGCAAGCAAGACCTCGTCTTCGCCTACCGCGACAGCAGCCTGGACGAGCTGGTGATCCTTTCGGCCGAGTTCCAGTTAGAGCAGGAAGACCCGGCCGAGCTGGCCAAGCGGATGCAGAAGCAGTGGATCGTCAAGAAAGCCGAGCAGCCGCTCGTGGACCAGCGCACCGGCTGCATCTTCAAAAGCCCCCGCGGCATGAACGCCGCCACCCTGATCGACCAGGCCGGCCTGGGGGGCGCCCACGTCGGCTCGGCCGCCGTCAGCGACCGCAACGCCAACTTCATCGTGACCGATCAGGGGGCCACCACCCACGACGTCCGCCGCCTGATCGATCAAATCCGCAGCCGCGTGCAAGAGCGACTGAGCGTGCCGTTGGAGCTGCAGATCGAGCTGTGGTAGGCCGGAGCGGCTTGGCGGACGCACCGGGCGTCAAACAGCTCGCGGAAGACGATCGCTATGCAGCACCCGCATGGTGAGGACTCGATTATAATTGCAGGGAAGGGACAAACCGATGACGCTCACATTGGACCTGCCGCGAGAACTCGAAACGGAACTCGCTGCTGAGGCTGCGCAGCTTGGGCTGGAGTTGCCGGAGTACGTGTTACGCCTGCTCACAACTGGGCGAACGCAAACGGCGGCGCCTCGCAGCGGCGCGGAGTTGGTCGCTTACTGGCAAAACGAGGAAATCGTTGGCGCCCGGCCAGACATCGTCGACAGCCCCGCGCATGCTCGCGGGCTTCGGCGGCAGGCGGAGACGCGGGAGCGGCCGTAACGCATGCAGCTCTTGGACACCGACGTCCTGATCGACGTTCAGCGCGGGCACGCCCCGGCGCTGGCGTGGTTCTCGGGGTTGACGGAACTGCCCGCGGTGCCTGGGTTCGTCGTCATGGAGCTGGTGCAAGACGCTCGCAATGCGAAAGAGGTCCGTAAGGCGCTGAAACTGGTCGCGCCACTACGTATTGTCTGGCCATCGGAGACCGATTGCGCTCGGGCCTTGTCTGATTTCGCTGCGTATCATCGCTCGCGCGGCCTTGGACTGCTCGACGCCCTCATCGCGGCGTGCGCCGTCGGGCTCTCCGCGACGCTCTGCACGTTCAACGTCAAGCATTACCGGGCCGTGCCCGGGCTGGCGATCGACCAGCCGTACACGCGCTGATCTACCCACTGAGAGACGGCTCGAGCGCAGATCCTGCAACACCTAGCCCCATTTCTTGCCCAACTCCGCCAGGTTTGCCCGCTTCAGGTCGTCGGGCGTCATCACGATGCGGAACTGGCAATCCGCGCCGAAGTGCAGGAACCACGGCTCGGCCAGCGCGGGGATCTGCGACGGGTTATCCACGTTGACGATCACCAGGACGCTGCGATGCCCGTCCTGTTCCGTAAAGTACACGGCCTCCGGCTTGGCGGCTTCCAGGATCTTGCCGATGGTGTCGCCGGCGGTGCCCTTACGCACCGCGGCGTTGAAAGGCTCGTGCGGAAAGATGACGTTGAGCAGCATCCGCATAGCGACCTCCTTGGTGGATTGCGACAGTTCTTCGACGTCCCCGCAGGGGAGCAGTCATTGTCCGCGCGGAAGGAGATTGTGCAATCACCCGATTCAGCCGCGACAGAGAATGTGTTTCACGGGCGATCCGCTTCCGAGAATACGTATCGCCCTGTGACACGCCCCGCCGGTATCGTCGGCCCTTGAGCCGCGCGACCCCGCGCCGCCCCCTCGCCAAAGTTGCGTGCGCAATACCTACCCACGTGTGCGCACGCAAGTCATCTCCTACTTCTGCCCGTTCCATTCTCCTGCGAACACCTCGACGGCCGGGCCGGTCATGTAGACGCGGTTGTCGGCGGCCGACCATTCGAGCTCCAGATCGCCGCCGGGCAGGTGAGCGAGGATCTTCCGCACTGTGTGGCCGCTGATGACGCCGGCCACGCACACGGCGCTGGCCCCCGTGCCGCAGGCCAACGTGATGCCGCTGCCGCGCTCCCAGGTGCGCATGGTTACTTCACCGGGCGAGTGGACTTGGACGAAGTGCACGTTGATCCGCTTGGGGAAGTACGGCTGATGCTCCAGCAGTGGGCCAACCGCCTCCAACGGCACCGCGGCGACGCGCTGGCAGTACAGCACCAGATGCGGGTTGCCCGTCGAAACGCAGGTCATGCGCAGGTCCGTGCCGGAATCGTCGATCCAATTCGGCCAACCGGCGACCGGAAAGCGGCCCAGGGGTTCGTTGATGATCCGGTCCGTGCCCCGCCGTTCCCGATGATCGACGGGGATGCGCTCGGCTTCCAGAATCGGCTCCCCCATGTCCACCTTCACGCGCTGCACCCGATCGCCGGCCACTTCCAGGTCGAGCGTCAGCACGCCGCGGCCGGTCTCGATCGTCAGCCGCGGCTTGCGGGCGATGCCGTGGTCGTACACGTACTTGGCCACGCAGCGGATACCGTTGCCGCACATCTCCGACTCCGAGCCGTCGGCGTTGAACATCCGCATCCGCGCGTCGGCGACCTGCGACGGGCAAATCAGGATCAACCCGTCGCCGCCGACACCGTAGTGGCGGTCGGCGATCGCCCGGGCCAGCTCGGGGGGATCGGCCGGCGTCTGCTGGGCGAAGCAATCGACGTAGACGTAGTCGTTGCCGGCCCCTTGCATCTTCGTGAATCGCATCGTCGCGGAGCGTCGTGGGAGGTCGTTCGAGGTTGCCGCACTGGATGGAAGCGCCTTATTCTAATCGCGTCCCGCGAATCAGCGAGGCGGGTTTGGGCCGTCAAAGGGGTCGGG
>JBGQHD010000619.1:0-4011 GCA_041497795.1 Planctomycetia bacterium | reverse complement strand
GCGAGCGCGATGATCGCCACCGCCGCCATGCCGCTGCACAGGCGGCGGCGCGGGGGGCAAGACCACCGGCGGGGGCGCCGCGGGAGGGGCCGCGCGCCGCGGCCGCTTGCCGCGCACCGCGCGGACCGACCGCTCGCCGGATGGTTCGCCGGACCGTTCGCCCGAGTCATCACTGTCGAGCTCGTCGAAGATACTGTCGCGCTGGGCGATGTCAGTCCGTTCCGCTGCCTCGCCGGCGCAATCCGGCTTCTTCGCGGCCTCCGCGGCGCGCAGCCGCTCGTCGTAGACGGCCTTCTGCTCGTGGTCCAACAGGCACAGCCGCGCGGCGGCGATCTCGTTGAGCAGGGCCTGCGAGTGCGCCAGGTGCTCGCCGTCGGTGATGCTGTGCAGATAATCCATCAACCGGTTGGCCGCCCGGTCGATCACCTCCGGGTCGCTTTCGAAAATCTCCAAGCCCAGCAGCCGGTAGTGACTGGGCGGCTGATCCTTGGGCGGAATGCCCAGCCACTTGTAATAGGGATCGAATTTCTCGGCCATGGACGAAACTACCTGGAGCTTGCGCAGACTTGACCGGTCGCTATCATTTTGGGCCGCTGCGCCGTTTGTTGCAACCGAAAGGCCGCATAAGCGGCAAAGACCGGGCAGATTGACCTTCCGCCTGCGAACTGTGTGTGGCAAGTATTCCTGGGAAGTAGCCGAATTCGCCAGAATTCGGGCTTTCCACGACGCCCTGAAGTCTGGTGACTTCAGCTACGACCTGCGGAAAATGCCATGTTTGAACAGTCCACCTCAGGTTGAGAACATCGAACGTCCAACGTCCAACATCGAACGGTTCGAAGTTGGACGTTCGAAGTTGGACGTTCGGCGCTCACGGATAAGGGATCTCCCGGGCCGCCAGTGAGCGTCGTTTCTCCCATGAGCCAGCCGCGCATTTTGACGCTGACCTCACCCGAAGAGCTGCTTCGGCATGCGGCGGCCTGGGACGATCTCTGGCGGCGCAGCCAGGTGGCCCTGCCGACTCTCCAGGCGGAGCTGCTGGCCCTCTGGTTGCGGCAATTCGCCCCGCGTGGGGGATTGCGGGTGCTGGCGGTGGAAGAGTCGGGCCAGTTCGTGGCGGCGCTGCCGCTGTATGAGCGTCGGCTAAGAAGTCTGGTGCGCGTGGCGAGCCTGACGAACAGCCCCTGGTCGCCGTGCGGCGACCTGCTGCTCGATGAATCGTGCGACGTGCCGGCCGTGCTGGATGCGCTGGCCGCCGCCGCTGGCGACTCGCCGCAGGCGCTGTTGTGGCTGGAGGCGGTCGATGGCGAGTCTTCGCGCTGGCTGGCTTGGCGAGCCGCCGCCGCCCGCGCCGGCATCGCCTGCGACGCGCACCCACTGGCTGAAGTGGGCGTGGTGGACGCTCCCGGCGGTTGGGAAGAGTTCACGGCGAGCCTGTCGGCCGATTTTAGACGCAACCTGCGGCGGCGCATCCGACAGCTTGAAGAGCGGGGACATCTCGCACTGCGATCCTGGCATGAGCCCGACGAACAGGCCGTCGCACCGGCGCTGCGCGGGGCATTCGAGATCGAAGACCAAGGCTGGAAGGGGCGCCAGGGCACGTCCGTCCTCTGCACGCCGGGCATGCTGGATTACTTCACCCGCCAGGCGGAGATCTTAGCGAAGCGCGGTCAACTGGCGCTGCACTTCTTGGAACTGGACGACCGGCCCATCGCCTTCGAGTACGGCTATCTGGCCAAAGGGATGTACTTCGCCCACAAGATCGGTTACCTGCCCGAGCATCACAAAGCGGCGCCCGGCCACGTGCTGCGCTGGCACTTGCTGCGCCGACTGTTCGCGCAGCCCGGCTTTCGCGGCATGGATTTCTTCGGCCAACTGACCGAGGCCGCCAAGCGCTGGATGACGCGGCGGTACACCGTTTCCAGGCTGGTCGTCTGCCCGCGACGAACCCTGAGCCGCACGCTGATGGCCGCCTACACCCGGCTGTGGCCGCGGGTCCGCCGCTGGCGGGCCGGGGCGACCTAGGGTTACGTCCGCGGCGAAACAGGCAATGCCCTCGAACGTCGAACGTCCAACATCCAACATCGAACGAGGTTGGATGCCGGACGTTCGATGGAGCCTTTTTGGGGTTCGACGTTCGACGTTGGAAGTTCGACGTTGGAAGTTCGACGTTGGACGTTGGACGTTCGGCCGAGTTCAAGGACTCCGCGTCACGAGTCGTCAGTGCGTCATCGTTTCACCGGGCCATCCTTCTTCCCCGCCGCCGGCGCCGAGGCCTTGTAGTGCTTGAGCGACACCTTGCTGGCGAAATCGAGCTTGGTCAGCTTGCCGCCGGCCACTTCGTCGAGCTGCTTGCGCGTGCAGGAGATCGTCATCCGGGCCGGCACGCGGAAGGGACCGTCGTCCTGCGTCTCACCGAGCAGCCGGTCCACGAGCAGCTCGCGCCGGTTGTGGCGCGTGTCCATCGTATAAGCTTTGACCTCCTCAGGCGTGGGAGGCAATCCGGTTAGGTCCAGGTAAATCCGACGCAACGCCTCGGCCGCGTCCCCCTTGGGCGCCTGGACGCTGTCGAGCCATTGCAACAGGCCGTAGGCATGCCAGGAGTTTTCGCCCCCTACGTACGCCTGGATCAGCTTGCGCACCATCTCGGCTTCGTACGCGGAGAGGGACGCCTTAGGCTCACGGAGTTTGACGCCCATATCCTTCAGTGCTTTCTCGTAGGCTGCGATGGCCTCGGCATAGCGCTCTTGCCGGAGGAGCAGGTCGCCGGCCATAGCGGAAGTCTGGGCCGAAGACGAACCACCGGGCGGCGCGCTAGCGGCCCCACCGCTGCCCGCGCCTCCACGCGAAGACCCTCCCGACGCGCTCTTGGGGCCGGGCGCGCCTGCGCCGCCCGGACCCATTCCGCCCGGTCCGGCTCCGCCAGGCCCAAAACCGCCCGCCCCGGCACCGCCGCCAGCGCCGCCAGCGCCCGCACCGAAGCCTCCGCCGCCAGCCCCCGCGCCGAAGCCGCTCGGCCCCATGCCCGTGCCCATCGCCGGCGGTCCCTCGTTGGGGAAATAGTGCCGCAGCAGGGTCGCGCGCTCCGCGTCCCGTTGCTCCTTGGACGGCGTGCGGAACGTGAAGGCGATGGTCACGTGTTCGTCCGGCGTCAAGCGCCGCAGGTTCCGGCCGTTCTCGGCCAGCAGCTCCACGACCTTTTCGGTCAGGATCAACCGATGCACGCGGCGATGCTGTGGCGGCAAGACCAGCGGCCTCAGCGGCGGGTTCTTCTCCGCGTCGCCGCGCATCTCGCCCAGCAGCACGTCCCAGCGCTTCGGCGCGGCCTCGTCGGCCTCCACGAAGCGCTTCACGTCCCGGTCCACCACCGGGGCCGGCGCCTCCATCTGAACGACGATCCCGTGGCCCGGCACGTAGTTCGCCAGGCCCGAGACGCGGGCATGGTCGCTGGGCTTCTTGTCTTGAGGGCGGGCCCAACCGTGTGCGTGCGCGGCCTCCACATACGGCAGCTCCCAAAAAATATGCGAGCCGCCGTGGCTCCGGCTCTCGAAGTTTCTCTCGCCTGTAAAGTCCACGGCGGACGCGACCGTGTGGCACGCGGCGCAGCTCCGCGTCACGCGCTCGTCGGCCTGCTGGTAAACCTGCTGCACCGATTCGGTCACGATCCGCCGCAGCACTTCGACATCTTCCTGCATCTCCTGATCTGCGCGCGGGTCGTCGGCGGCGGCTTGGGCCAGGCACGGCCGGGGGACGAGCAGGCCGAAGGCCAAGAGACAAGGAAAGCACCAGGTACGCATGGCATTTCTCCCTGGGGTCAATGAACTCGGTTTAGTAACGCTTGTCGGTGGTTGACGGGAAGCAGTCACTGGCCATTCGCCCCTACCGAGCTTGCTCATTGGTATCTACACAATTCCGTAAATCCCTTATCAATGACTGGATGGAATCGACATTCGGCTGAAGGATCAGCGGTTGGCGAAGCGTTGCCGCGAGTTGGTGCGGCGGCATTGCCACGCG
>JBGQHD010000618.1:0-4016 GCA_041497795.1 Planctomycetia bacterium | reverse complement strand
TTGCGCTGGGCATGGTTTTTTGGGTGTGGTCGCGCGAGGGGGTGGGGTGTCGTTTTTCGCGACATGTGAATCAGCGGAATGGTTAAACGCATGGTCGCTAAAATCGACTCCCGATCCCTTGGGTGATCACAAATCGGCCGGAATCGCGTCAATACATATCCCTATCCCACACATGGCGGCCATGCAAACCGCCCCCAAGGCCGGTACTCCCAACGGCACGAGCAAGGCCGCTAGTCCGCAAAAAACGCAGAAGGCACGCCATCGGGCCTGCACGTTCGCCATGAACTCTTTCCGTCGCGGTTTCACGCGGACGAAAAGGACGAGGAACGAGACGAGAGCTGCAAGCCCTATCGAAGCCAGGACATATCCGCCCCAATCGTTCTTCGCCGACGAGTCAAGCAGGAATCTAACTGCTCCGTAGAGCGACGCGCAGAAAATGATCAGATTAATCGCAAGTTTCCAACGCAAGTCGACGCGCATGGTCCACCCGATGGCAGGTGACACGGAACGCATAACGGTGGCCACGCCTGGCATTGTAGGCTATTCTGACCGCGCCAGCCAGAAACGGTGCTGATCAGCCGATTCGTCGTTGGCACTGGTGATCGATCCATTCAGGAGGACGCCTATGATCGCTTCGATGCGCCGCGCACGCGAGATCATCTTCCCGGCAAGCCTGACCGCTTTTGCGTGCCTGTTCGGTTCATTTCTTGCCAAAGCCGACGAGCCCGCCAAGTGGCTCCAAGCCACCGCCTATGCCATCCCCAAGGAGACCACCAACCAGGGCAGCGGCTACTTCTCCATCGTCACCGGCAAGAACAACAAGCTCTATGTTGGCACGGCCAAGTACGGCGTCAGCAGCTACCTGGTGGAGTTCGACCCCAAGACCGAGAGGATGAAGGTGGTGGTCGATACGATGAAGGAGATCGGCAGCACGGCCACCGGCTTTGCCGCCCAGTCGAAGATTCACAGCCGCAACAACGTGGGGGCCAGCGGCAAGATTTACTTCGCCACCAAGCAGGGCTATCCCGACGAGAAGAAGAAGGAGAAGTTCGAGGACTACCCCGGCGGCTACCCGATGGTCTACGACCCGGCGACCGGCAAGACGAAGGTCTACCCCATCCCGATCAAGCACCAGGGCATCATCAGCATCACGCCGGACGAGTCGCGCGGCATCGCCTACATCTCCACGTGTGCCGACAAGCGGCCGGAGAGCTCGCACTTCATGATCCTCGACCTGGCCAAGGGGACGTACACCGACCTGATCGATGCCCACCACGCTTTCGCCTTCATCGTCATCGACTATCTCGGCCGGGCGTATCATCCGATCCTCGGCGGCGACATCGCCCGCTACGACCCGCGCTCCGGCAAGCTGGAGCGGCTGAAGCAGACCATCGACGGCAAGCCGCCCACGGAGGACTCGCGGCTGGCCCTCGATAACGAAAAGGAGAAGGGCCATCCCATCAACTGGGACATCTCGCCCGGCGGCAAGACGCTCTACGCCCTGCCGATGAGCACGAACCAGCTTTACGCCTACGACCTGACGTACAGCGGCGACGTGCTGCCCGGTCGCAGCCTGGGCACGCTTTCGCCCGGGGCCAAGAGCACCGACTGCCGGGGGATGTGCGTCGGCCCCAAGGGCGTGGTCTGGGCCGCGCTCACCCGCGCCTACGACAATCCCAAGGTGCCCGGCAACGTACACCACCTGGCCAGCTACACGCCGGGCGACAAGGCCCCCCGCGACCACGGCGTGGTCGGCGTCCGCAATCCGGACTTCACGCCATTCAAAGATGCCGCCGGCAAAGACCTGGCCATGCACCACGGCTTCCACACGATCGACGGGCACTTCACGTCCAAGTTCGTGATCCTGGGCGTGACTCAGGACTTGGACGGCAACGTGTACTCGCTGGCCCTGGTGCCCTACACGCTGCTGAAGTCGCCGGCGGAGCAGGTGAAGTGAGCGGCGACTGACCCCGTTCGTGGTCCATGTGGCGACTCGGCGAGCGGTGACATGGCTTATTCGCCAACAAGGGGCGTTTTCTTGGTCACGATCGGTGGACAAAGGGCCGCCATGTCACGATTCAGGGCGATGAAATCGCGTTGGTCGGCCGGCACGTCCTCGTCGAAGAATATTGCATCCACGGGGCACTCTGGCGCACAGGCTCCGCAGTCGATGCACGGTTCCGGGTCGATGTAGAGCATCTGCTCGCCCTCCCGAAAACAGTCAGTCGGGCAAACCACCACGCAGTCGGTGTATTTGCATCCAAAACACGGCTGCGTCACGACATAGGCCATTGTTGTGTCTCCTGCTAGCATGTGTTCAGCGTGGCGGCGCGACGCGCAGATGCCGCCCGTGATTTACATGCAGTTTCGGGACGCTCGCCGGTCACGAAATCCGGAGCTTTCGTCCCGCCTCCTTTCGGTCAACTTGGTCGATGCCCGTGGCGCTCGATTCCTTAGGCCCAGATGCGACCGATGAGTTGAGGCGGCGGGCGCCGGACCAGACCGCCGAGATGTGGGCCAGGTACGTCGCAGGAGAGGAAGACGCTGCAACCAAGCTCTTCCAACGGTATCTTGAGCGGCTGACCGCGCTGGCGCGCAGCCGGCTTTCGGCGGCGCTGGCGGCCCGCGTGGACGCGGACGACGTGGTGATGTCGGCCTACCGCAGCCTGTTTGTCAGCGGCCGCGACGGACGATTCTCGATCTCTCAGCCAGGCGAGTTGTGGCGGCTGCTGGTTGAGATCACCTTGCACAAGCTTTATCGTCAAGCGGCACACCACTTGGCGGGAAAACGCTCGGTTCGCGCCGAGCGCGGTGGCGCTCAGCTCGATGACAGCGTGTGGCAGCCGCAGGCGAAGGAGCCCTCTCCTGACGCCGCAGCGGCGTTGGCCGAAGAGCTTGCGGCGATCATGGCGCAGCTCACCCCGGCGGCCAGACGCGCCGTCGAGCTGCGCCTGCAAGGTGAGTCGCCGCCCGTTATCGCGGCCGACATCGGTTGCTCGGAGCGGACCGTGCGCCGTCATCTGGCACAGGCGCGGCAAGTCATCCTCGGGCGCCAAGCTGCCGAAGCGGGCCGTGGCACTCAGCACGTGGCGTCCCAGCCGCGAGCAGCATGGGACGCTGCGCAGCCAGCGCCGCGTCGGCAAGCCAACACCGCCGATTCAGACCCTGACGCTCCGCTTGCCTTTGGCGATTTCTTGCTCCAGAGGCAGCTCGGCGCAGGCGGCATCGGCAAAGTGTATCAAGCGCTGCACCACCTGACGGGCGAGGTGGTGGCGGTCAAATATCTCAAGAAGACCTACGTGCGGCACCCGAACGTCGTGGCCCGCTTCCTCCACGAGGCCCGCCTCGTCGCCCGGTTCGACCATCCCGGCATCGTGCGCGTGCGCGGCCTTGGCCGCACGCCGAACCGAGGTTACTTCCTGGCGATGGACCTGATGCGCGGCGGCGACTTGGCCCGGAGAATGGGCCGCGGTTCGATGTCGATGGCTGAGATCGGACGATGGATGCGGCAAATCGCGGGCGCCGTCGCGTATGCCCACCGACACGGCGTCATCCACTGCGACCTGAAGCCGAGCAACATCCTGCTCGACGAGCGCGGCAACGCGCTAGTCACGGATTTCGGTCTGGCGGTCGCTCCCGCCACCGACATCGTTCGGCCGTGGGCAATCGCTGGCACGCCAGCCTACATGGCGCCGGAGCAAATCGATCCGGTGTGGGGACCGATCACGGCACGGACCGATGTCTTCGGTTTGGGAGCAATCCTTTTCGCCCTGCTGACCGGGCAACCTCCGCACTCCGGCCGGCGAACGGCGGACGTGCTGGCCGATGCGGTGTCGGGTAAACCCGTGCCGCAGCCATCGACCATTCGGCCGGACGTGTCGCCGGAGCTGGAATCGATCTGCATCCGCTGCCTGGCGAAGACTGCCGACCAGCGATACTCGAGCGCGCTGGAGTTCGACGAGGCACTCTCCGCAGTTTCCGCGAGCGGCTCGCGGCCTTGGTAAGCTGAACGCGTG
>JBGQHD010000617.1:0-4019 GCA_041497795.1 Planctomycetia bacterium | reverse complement strand
GGGGGAGTACCCTTTCATGACCGCCGAAATAACCACACCTCAACCCAGTGCGGCGGCGACAACGCTTCGCCAGCCGCGCCGGTTGTCGGAGGTGACGCTGCAAGTGCTCATCATGACCGCGCTCTTGGCCGTGCTCTTGGGCGTGCTACGGTGGAGTAATGCCAAGGCGTTCGACGCCGAAAACCTCCAAACTCTCAGCCGCGAAGTGGCGATCCTCTCGCTCCTAGCATTGGGGCAGGCCGTGGTGCTCATCTCGGGCGGTATCGATCTGTCGGTCGGTTCGATCGTTTGCTTTGTTGGCCTCAACGCGATCTTGCTGCTCGCGCCGCTCGATGCCCAGCGTCCAGGTTGGTCGCTGGCGCTTGTGCTCCCGCTGACGCTCGCGTTTGCGGCCGCGGTCGGCGTGATGCACGGTCTTCTGGTGTGTTTGATGAGGCTGCCGCCCTTCATGGTGACGCTTTGCTCGCTGCTGGTCTTTCGCAGTCTGGCACGCGTCATCACCGACGACACCACGGTCGCCTATCGCGACAAGCTCGTGCCAAGTTTCAGCTTCCTGGGCAACGGCATGCCGCTAGGCATTCCTGTGCCGGTGCTGGTGATGCTCGGCGTGCTCGCGGTCCTGGCACTTTTCATGCACCTGACGGTGCACGGCCGTTACCTCTACGCCATCGGCTATAACCTGGAAGCGGCCCGCTTCTCGGGCGTGCGAGTCCACCGACTAAGGATTGCCGCTTATGCGATCTGCGCATTCCTCGCCGGCCTGGCCGGATTGCTCCAAGCCAGCAATGTGCATAGCGTGGCGCCGTCGTCGGCTGGCATGACTTACGAGCTTCAAGCGATCACTGCGGCAGTGCTGGGTGCCTGCGCACTGCGCGGCGGTCACGGTTCACTCGTGGGCACCGTCATCGGCGTCGCGGTGTTGAAGGTGCTGGAGAAAGTGATCGTCTTCGTGGGCCTTGGTACCTATTACACCGACGCCGTCATCGGCCTGGTGCTGCTGGCCGCGGTCATTGCCGACGCCCTCGTCAAACGCCGCCGCGGGTACTAGCCAAAGTAGCTGTTTCGCTCCGCGAGACGGAGGTGCGCAACTCGCTCCGCGAGTTGCTTCCGACTCGCGGAGCGAGTCGGCCACACTCATCTCGCGGAGCGAGATGGCTACTTTGCTGGCGTGCCGCGGCACCGTAAGCCAGAATGCTGGCTCTCCCACGATTCACTCTCCCCCGCCAAGGTTCGCCATGCGCACGCTTCTCGCCCTGTTCGCCACACTGAGCCTGTTGGCCGTCGCGGCCCACGCTACCGCCGCCGATTGGAAGGCCGGCGTCGCCAAGGTCAACATCACACCCAAGGAGCACCTGTGGATGTCCGGCTACGGCTCCCGCGACCGGCCGGCCGAGGGCAAGCTGACCGACCTGTGGGCCAAGGCGCTGGTGATCGAGGACCCGGAGGGCCACCGGATCGCTCTGGTGACGCTCGACCTGGTCGGCATCGACCGCGAGACTGCCAACGCCGTGCGTGACGAGCTGGCCAAGAAGTACAGCCTCGCACGGCGGCAGGTCGCCCTCTGCTGCTCGCACACGCACACCGGCCCGGTGCTGGGCGGCAACCTGCGGTCGATGTACTTTCTCACGGACGCCCAGTGGAAGCAGGTGGCCGACTACACCGCCCAGCTCAATCGCGATATCGTGGCCGTCGTGGGCGAGGCGATCAAAGACCTTGCCCTGGCAAAGCTCTCCTGGGGCGTCGGCCACTCGACCATCGCCGTGAATCGCCGCACGAACAAAGAGCCGGACGTCCCGATGCTGCGAGAGACCGGCGCGCTCAAAGGCCCGGTCGATCACGAAGTGCCCGTGCTGCGAGTGGCCGGCCTCGACGGCAAGCTGCGGGCCGTGGCCTTCGGCTATGCCTGCCACGCCACGGTGCTGCCGTTCTACGAGTGGTCGGGCGACTACCCCGGCTTTGCCCAGATGGCGCTGGAAGAGGCGTATCCCGACGTGGTGGCTTTGTTTTGGGCCGGCTGCGGCGCCGACCAGAACCCGTTGCCGCGCCGCAAGGTGGAGCTGGCGCGCGAGTACGGCCGGCGCATCGCCGCCGAGGTGCAGGACGTGCTGGGCGGCGTGCAGCGGCCGATCACTGGGACGCTCGACAGCGCCTACGAGGAGATCGACTTGCCGCTGGCGGCGCTGCCGACGCGCGAGCAGATCGAGGTCAACGCCAAGAGCGACAACCGCTACGAAGCGGCGCGGGCCAAGGTGCTGCTGGAGCGCCTGGCACGCGACGGGCAGCTTGCCAAGACGTATCCCTACCCCGTGCAAACCTGGCGGCTCGGCCCGGAACTGGTGTGGATCACGCTCGGCGGCGAGGTGGTCGTGGACTATTCCCTTCGTATCAAGCGCGAGCTGACCCCCGGCGCCACCTGGGTGGCCGGCTACACGAACGACGTGATGGCCTACATCCCCTCGCGCCGCGTGCTGACCGAAGGCGGCTACGAAGGGGGCGGCGCCATGATCTACTACGGCCTGCCAACCGTCTGGGCCCCCGAGGTGGAAGAAACCATCATCCGGGCGATGCACAAGCAAGCAAAGGCTGTAGGGTGGGCTACGCCCACCAAAGAGTAGAACGGAATTCATTCCGTTCGCTCGTTCGGCGTTCGTCATCACGTTTCAGATTGACGAACGGAATGAATTCCGTTCTACCGCACACGGCTACTGCTTCGCCCACCGCTGGTACACTTCGCCGACCTTCGCCGACGCCGTGTCGCCGGGGTGGATGTAGATGGCATAGCGTAACCGATAGGTCTCGCCCTTCTTGAGGATCACCGGCTTGGCAGGCGATTTGCCGCCCGTGTACGACTTCTCGCCGAAGGGGCTGATCGTGAACAGGCCGTAGTCGCGGACGTGGTACCGCGACGGCCGGGGGTTCTCCGGATGGTCGAAGATCGCGGCGCCGTGGGTCTTGCCCTCGATCGTGCCGTAGTAATCGACCCAGGCCGACGGCTGGCCCCAGCATTCCTTCGAGCTCTGCTTGCCGTCGGCGTTGACGACGTGGCCATCGCCTGATTTCTCCGTGGCGCTCACCGGCAGGCGGATACCGAACAGGCCCTCCTTCGTGTCGCCGAACTCCACCGAATCGGCTGCGGCGGCAAAGCGGATGTCGTAGGCGAACAGCCGGTTGCTGTGGATCGTGATTTCGGTCGTCTCCACCACGATCGGCTGGCCGTCATTGCCCAGCCAGTGGTTCGTGACGCGCATCTTGGCCGGGTTCCCCTCGGCGGTGACGATCTCGACCTTGGCGTTGGCGATCTTGCCCTTCTCGGCCCAGAACTTGATGTCGTTCACCTCGTCGATGGCCACCCAGATACCCTTGTGGTGCGGATGGTCCTTGGCTTCCTCCAGCGAGCGGGTGACGATTGTGCCCCCCGCGGAGCGGACCGGCGAGAAGAACGGCTTTTGATACTTCTGGCTGGTCTGGTAGACCGCCATCTCGGCGCCGGCCAGTGTGACCTGTACCGTGTCCCCTTTCTTCTCCAGGCGAACGGTGCCGTCGGCCGCGGCCCCTTGGGCAAGTGCGGCGGTGCCAAGCAGCGCGGCAAGGCACAAAAGGGCGCGCAACGAAAACTGGCAGCGCATGGGGAGGTTCCCTTGGGCCGGACGGTCACGGAAAACTCGAAACGAGCGTATTGTATGTTAACCGCGGCCGGCCGCCGACTCCACGGGCTAAGTCCCGCCACGTCGATACTTTTGCCGGTTTGCGGTGTTTGATTAAAAGAAGCCGCCTTCACCACAGAGTTTTGCGACACCGGGTGAAGGCGGCACGCTGCCGGCACAGCAGTTGGCCAGCGCGCCGCACTCGCATCCTATCGGGGCGCGAAGCCTCAACCAAATTCCCCCCGATCACTACCGCAAAACACGGGCTATCCCCCACGGCGGCTTGACCTTCAATGACTGTCGCCCGAGGGGAACGCCTGTGGAGAAGAACGCGGAGCCCTCGTCGTCTCTCTCGCAACGCCCCGACCACGGTCG
>JBGQHD010000616.1:0-4023 GCA_041497795.1 Planctomycetia bacterium | reverse complement strand
GAGACAGGGGTCAGGAGACAGGGGTCAGGAGACAGGGGTCAGGAGACAGGGGTCAGGAGTCAAGAGATCGCTCCGACTGCTGCGCTGACGCCTGTTCCCTGGCTTCTGGCCCCTGACATGGACATGCTGGGCGAAACTACTCCACCGGGTCAGGCCCGACGATGGATTTGGTGGCATCGACCAGCAGCCAACACACCACGCCGGCCAGCAGCACGGCGGCGGCACCGATGAAGACGGGAATCCACGCACAGACAGATGGGACCCCCGTCTTCTCTAAAGATTCCACGACATTGCCGGCGAGCTGCGGGCCCCCCATCGCCCCCACGCCGCCGAGCGAATTCATCAGTCCGAACATGGCCGCGCCGTGCGGACCGCTGATTTCAGCCGCCACCGACCACCAACCGGGAATCATGAGTTGCACAAAGCCAAGGGCCCCTGCGGCGCAAAGAGCGGCCGTGGTGGCCGAAGGGCACAGCGGGATCAGGGCCACGCACGTCGCGGCCAGGCAGAGCGACCCGCCCCCCACCGCTCGGCGGCTCCAGCGCCGCTCGCCGGTGCGGCGCACGATCCAGTCGGCCAGGTAGCCGCCGCTCAGGCAGCCGGCCGCGCCGCCGGCCATCACCAGGCTGGTCAGCCAGCCGGATGCCGCCTCGGAGAGCCCGCGCCCCTCCTTCAGATACGTAGGGAACCAGTAGAAGAGCATATAGAAGAGCGAGGAACCCACGGTGATGATGCTCCCCATCAGCCAGACGTTCGGGCTGCGCAGCACGTAGGCCCAGGGAATACGATGATGCTGACTGGGCGCCGCGTCGGTTGCGCCGGCGACGCCGATCAGCCGGCGCTCGGCGTCGTTGACCGCCGGGTGCTTGGCCGGGTCGTCGCGGAACCAGGCGTAGAAGACCGCCGCCCAGACGATGCCCAACGAGCCGAAGATCGAGAACGTCAAGCGCCAGCCGACGAGGCCGATGAGATAGGCCGCGGTGATCGGCGCCAACGCCCCGCCGAGCAGCGACGCCGTTGTGATCGCGCCGCGGGCTTTGCCTCGGTCCTGCGGCGGAAACCAGCGCGTGACTACGCGGGCCGCATTGGGAAAGGCGCCGGCCTCGCCGGTGCCAAACAAGAAACGCACGATGATCAGCGACGCGAAGTTGCGGCACGCGCCGGTGAGGGCCGTGAACGCGGACCAGCCGACGACGATCCGGGCAATCACTCCGCGCGAACCGTGCCGGTCGCCCCAGTGCCCCACCGGCACTTCGAACAGCACGTAGGCCAGGGTGAACGCCGTGAAGATCCAGCTCATCTGCGATTTGGAGAGGTCGAGTTCCTCGCGGATCGACTTTTCCGCCTGGCCAATGCAGACGCGGTCGAGGTAGAGCAGCAGCGAGAGCGTGCAGAGAAAGGCCAAGACGCCATAACGGACGCGCGTGGGCCGGTGCGTCAGGGGGACGTGGGACGCCGGCTTGCTCACGCGGTTCACCTTCGCACGCAGGGATCAGCGAGCGTCGAGGCGTCAGCCCGACGTGGATTCTCGGTAACTTGAGGTTACCCGGTCGCGCGGGGGCACGCAAACGTGGGTAGAATCGTGTTGCCATGAAGACGGGCAATCGACCATCCTCGACGTTCGGCTTGCGGTCCTGGCGTTTCCTGGCGCTCGCGGTCCTGGCGTCGGCGAGCCACCTCGGCGATGCCGCTGACCCGGTGCCCAAGACGGCCGCTGAAGCAGACGCCGGGCCGATCCGCATCACCCGCGACGGGCTGTTCAAGCAGCGGCCGGCGTGGTCGCCCGACGGCAAGCTGTTGGCGTTCAGCCGGCACCGGGGAGATAAGATCTTCGTCTTTCTTTGCAAGCCCGACGGCTCCGACGAGCGGCGGCTTACCGAGCGGGCCGATCCGGAGTACGACGCCGTCTGGTCGCCCGACGGCAAACGGCTGGCGCTGGCCGTGGACAAGGCCTCGCCGAACCAGGGGGATATGGAGGTCTACACGGTCGATCTGGCCGGCAAGGACCTGCGGCCCGTGGCCGTCACGCAGGGGCAGTTATCACACGAGGAGTCGCCCGCCTGGTCGCCCGATGGCAAGTGGATCGCCTACACTTCCACGCGGCACGGCAACCAGGAACTCTACATCGCGCGGCCGGACGGCAAGGACGAGAAACGACTGACGAGCGACCCGGCCACCGACGCGCACCCGGCGTGGAGCCCCGATAGCAAGCGGATCGCCTTTGCCACCGACCGCTGGGGCGACCTGGAGATTGCCGTGCTGGAAGTCGAAAGCGGCAAGCTGACGCGTCTGACCAGCAGCCGGGGCCTGGACGACTACCCGGCCTGGTCGCCCGACGGCAAACGGATCGCCTTCACGAGCAACCGGGACCGCAACCTGGAAATCTATCTCATGGACGCCGACGGCAAGAACCCGGTGAACGCCACGCGGCACGGCGGCATCGACAATTACCCGGCCTGGACGCCCGACGGTCGGCTGACGTGGGTCTCGAACCGCGCGGGCGGGTTTGACGTGTACGTGGCGACGACGAAGTAGCGGCAACGAGGGGCGTAGTCGCCAGACTTCGAGAGCGGCGTTGAACTCGGCGAGCGACCCGAACTCTGGCGAGTTCGGCTACGCACGCGAGCCGCGTGTACCACGCTATTCAATCAGCAGCGGCCTGGGCAGCGGCGATTCTTCCGCCTCTTGTTCCCACTGGCGGCGGATTTCGTTCAGGCCGTAGGCGCACAGCTCGAACTGCTGGCTGATCCGCTCCAGCACGGAGCTTTCGTCGGCGTATTCCCCCTCGCGATACGTGCTGGCGATGTAATACGACCGCTTCCCTTGCTGGCAATAATCGACGAAGTGGTCTTTCCGCTCCGTCGATTGCAGCCGCTTGAGCGTCTCCGGATAGATGCCGGTCCAGAAGAGCGAGAAGTCGCCGATCTGGCGGTGTACCTCACGCCGGGCGTTGCCGACGCGCTGCTCGGCCTCGCCCACCATCTCCACCACTTCGTCCAATCGGCGGCCGACGAGGTCGCGGATGCGGTACAGGGCGTCGACGTGCACGAACCGCACGAGCAACCGGGCGATGTACTCCACCAGCGGCGGATCGGCCACGCCCAAACGGCCTTGAAAAGCCGCCTCGGCGAGGCCGGCGAAGTAACGATGGGCTAGGGGAATTCGGGGAACAGGATGCATCAAGGACCTCGCCACGTCGATGGTTGCAGAATCCAAGTCTCGGCGAGTTGTCGGCTATGCCCAGGTCCTCGCCGGGGAGGGTTAAAAGGAAACGGTGATGTTGGAGGGACGCAAACGAGAGGCCAATAGCTATTCTATCTCATTTTTCGGTAATGATATGATGCCGAGTTGAACCGGAAACGGCGCGGTCCCTTGTAAGACGCGCAAAAACAAAGGGTTTTGCGGCTCGTGGACGGCCGTGGGCGTCATATTCCACAATAATTCGGCCAGGGCGGAAATCCAGCCGAGGGCAACCGCCACGTCAACCTGACGGCGCAGCGCGAAACTCTCGCGACACGTGTGGCTGCGCGGCGGCCAGTCCGCATGCGCGGCAGATTACGCTGTGGGGCTCGCTTGGCCTCGCGCGGCGATGGGTCCGCGATCATTGGCCGCTGGGTTCTTCCGCCGGTTGCATGGCTCGCACTTGCCGATCCAACTTGTTCCACAGCAACGAGGCGAATGTCCAGATCTCTTTGTCCGCGCCCGGCCCGGCCTTGACGACGTCGCCCAGCATCGCGTGCGCATCCGCCGGGCTGGCGATGCGGGCCACGCCGAGCATCGCTTGTTTGCACGTCTGGGGATCGGGATCGCTCAGCAGCTTCTTCAGCCGCGGCAGGGCCTCGGCCGTCGCGGGACTGGGGGAGGCCGTTGACTGCTGCGAATGGACCGCGATCAAGGCCGCGATGGCGCGGCGGCGCGTTTCGGCGTCGCTGTGGCCCAGCAGCTCGATCAGCCGCGGCACGGTGTCGATCGACGGATCGATGCGGTGCAGCATCTGCGCCGCGAACGCCGCCGTGGCGGAGG
>JBGQHD010000615.1:0-4025 GCA_041497795.1 Planctomycetia bacterium | reverse complement strand
CTTGAATTCAAGGCGGAAGACGAAGTCGGAGTATTCCTTCTCGGTGTACAGGTTGCCCCCCTTCTCCTTGATGCAGACGAGATTGCCGTCCTCGACTTTGTAGCCCTTCACGGCCCCCGTCCAGCCCTCGAGGGTCTTGCCGTCGAAGAGCGAGACGAAGCCCTTCTCGGCGTCCGTCTTGTCCTCGCCCAAGGCGATGGCACTACTCCCGCCGCACAACACAGCCGCCATGACGAACCAGCGCATGCGATCGTCCTCGATTACTTGTTCCAGGGAACCCAACGGCCGCCGCCGTAGCCGGCATGAAGCCACGACGTTCGCGACCAATCAGAACCTACAGCGAGATCGGAAACAAGTCCCGCGGTAGAATCCATCGCCTAGACCCCGCCGAAAACCCGCTCCTCTCGTTCGATTGACCGAC
This sequence comes from Planctomycetia bacterium, assembly GCA_041497795.1. GTDB lineage: Bacteria > Planctomycetota > Planctomycetia > Pirellulales > S012-138 > JBGQHD01. Next base: position 3,604 of record JBGQHD010000615.1, on the reverse strand, counting down.
ACGCGGCGGCGGCCGCATACTGGCCGAGAAGAGTATTGCCGCGCGGCATCATCTACCCCTGGTTAGGGCCAGCAGGATGAGATCACCACAACCTTCCCATCGTTTGGTCCATCTCGCCCTCGCCGCCGCGCTTGTCGTCACTGCAGTGATCATCTGGCGACGAACCGAGGCGGCGGCACAAGCCGAGCCATCAGCCCCGCCGGACAAGACAGCGGCCGCGGGCGCGGCGCCGAAAGACGACGATCTGCCGGCCCGTTGTGCCACGGCGGCCAAAGAACTGCGGCCGCGGCTGGGGGACGGTTGCCGGGTCATCGTCCATTCGCCGTTCGTAATCGCCGGCGATCTGAGCGAAGAGGACCTCACCGCCTGGCACCGCCGCACGATCGGCCCGGCGGCCAAGGCGATCGGCAATTGCTACGCGAAGACGGCTCCCAGCGAGCCGATCACGATCCTGCTCTTCGCGGAGGAAAAATCGTACCGCCGCTACGCCGAGAAGCTGTTCAGCGACCGTAGCGTCTCGATCTACGGCTATTACAAGCCGACGCTGCGGACGATGGTCATGAATATCAGCACCGGCGGCGGCACGCTGGTGCACGAGTTGACGCACGCCCTGGTGGATTTCGACTTTCCCGCCATTCCCGACTGGTTCAACGAAGGGCTGGCCTCGCTGCACGAGCAGTGCCGGTTCCGGGCCGACGAGTCGGGCATCGACGGTCTCGTGAATTGGCGGCTGCCGGCCCTGCAGAAGGCCATCGCCGAGGGCCGGCTGCGGCCGCTGGAAGAGCTGATCGGCAGCGACGACTTCCGCGGCCGGCTGGAAGGGCTGAACTACGCCCAGGCCCGGTACTTTTGCCTGTACATGCAAGAGAAAGGCGTGCTGCGGAAGTTCTATCACGCCTTTCGCGACGGCCGCAAAACCGATCGCCTGGGCCTCAAGACCGCCAAGGCCATGTTCCCGGACCAAAGCTGGGACGAGCTGAACCTGGCCTACCGCCGCTGGGTGGCGGGGTTGAAGCAGTAGTTGGCGACCATGACTTGCCGGCAGTTGTCCCATCTCGCCCCCCTGTGTCTCGATGCGCTTCGGGCCCTGCGCACCGGCGGCTTCTATGCGTCAAATCCGTTCCGTTTATGTCATTCGGAGGGGGTGATCCGAGGTGCGCTCAGCCGCGTAAGGCGTTGCAGAACAGAGCTTTGCGGCATTGACCTGTCGGAAGCGGAGGCAAAAAACGCCGATTGCAAACACGCGCGCGTCGTGTGTCGCGCGAGAGAAATTACGCATCGCCGCGTGTCAGCGACGCGGGTAGATTGGCCGTCGCACCTTCGGGCCGTCGAGGGAGACTTCCTGGCTCACGGTCAGGAATGCCTGCCCCACGAAACAGCGTTTTTCCGCTTTGCGCGGGTTATGGCGGGCCTACAATTAGCCGCTGACGGACGACAGTCCCACCCGGCGTGACACTGTGTTTTGCCCGCGCGGCCCAGGAGGTCGCGCGCAGGAGGTGCCGTCCGGCGGAGGGTGGCATGAAGGTCTTCATTACCGGCGGGTCCGGGCTGGTCGGGACGGCCCTGACCGACGCCCTGCTGCGCCGCGGCGATCAGCCGATCGTGCTCTCGCGCGATGCGCGGCGCGCCACCGAACGGCTGGGGCCCGACGTGCTCGTCGTCGAGGGCGATCCGACCGAGTACGGCGACTGGGCAGGCCGGGTCGATGGCTGCGACGGAGTAATCAACCTGGCCGGCGAGCCGGTGTTTGGAAAACGCTGGAGCGACCGGCAGAAGGAGCGGCTGCGGGCCAGCCGTATCGAGGCGACCACCAACGTGGTGCGCGCCATCGGCAGCGCGGCAGCGCGACCGAAGGTGCTCGTCAATGCCTCGGCGATCGGCTACTACGGCGACGTGCCGGAGGGGGAGCTGACCGAGAATTCCTCGCCCGGCGACGACTTTCTGGCCCGCACGTGCGCGGAGTGGGAGCAAACGGCCCAGACAGCCCGGCAACATGGCGTGCGCGTGGCGGTGGTGCGGATCGGCGTGGTACTGGCCCGCGACGGCGGGGCGCTGCGGCAGATGATCACGCCGTTCAAGTTCGGCCTGGGCGGCCCCGTCGGCTTCGGCCGGCAGTGGGTCAGTTGGATTCACCTCCAGGACTTGATCGGCGTCTTCCTGGCCGCGCTGGGCAGGCCGCAGCTCGAAGGCGTAATGAATGCGACCGCGCCGCAGCCGGTGCGGAACAAGGAGTTCTCGAAGTGCCTGGCGCGGGCACTGCACCGGCCGTGCCTGTTCCCGGTGCCCCCCTTCATGCTGCGGCTGATGTTCGGCGAGGTGGCCTTCGTCGTCACCGGCGGGCAGAAGGTCCTGCCCGAGCGGCTGAAGCAAGAGGGTTTCTCGTTTCAATTCGCCGATTGCCAGGCGGCGATGAACGACCTCTTCCGGCGGGCGGGCGCCAACGACACAGCCGCCGCCAACGATACGGCCGAAAACGAGGTGGCGCCGTGATGCCCCGCCGCGTGCTGGTCGTGCTGCTGGCCAGCGGGCTGGTGCTGCTCATTCTCTGCTGCGCCCTCTTGGCCGCCGGGCGGCTGCTCGCGGCGATGGGCGATGACGTCGCCGCGGGCGTGGTCGATCGCTGTGCCCTGGTAGGGGCGGTGCTCGCGGGGGTGGACGTCGTCCTCCTCGTCTTCGTCTTGGGCTATCTGATGCTGCGGATGTGGGACGAGCCGGAGGACACGTAGTAGGCACACTCCGTGTGCCGTTCCCGACGTGTTCCTCGAACGGAATGAATTCCGTTCTACGGCACACGGAGTGTGCCTGCTACATCGCCGAACCAATCGGCTCAACTTGCCGTATTGTGTTCAGGTTGCACGATTTCGGCAAGAAATCCAGAATGGGCTATGTTTGCGAGGGGCTTCTGTTTCGCTCCAGGCTCTGGCGTGGCTGCTTACGCAGAATGCGTGAGCGAAGGAACCTTAAAGACGGGATGAATCAATGACCACAAATATCTTCCGTTCCACGGCGACTCGCGTAGCCAGCCACGCTTGTTTGGGCCTGGTAGCCATCTTCCTTGCGGTCAGCGTGGCGACTCCGCTGCGTGCCCAGGCCGACGATGGGGCCAAGTACGCCGCCATCATCAAGGATGCCAAGACCCAGGCCGGCCTGATCAAGGTCCATCACAAGGACGGCAAGGTCTTCTTCGAGATCGCCGGCGGCAACATGAACAAGGACTACATCGTCGCCATCTCCATCGCCCGCGGCATTGCCCAAGGGCAACTCCTGGGCGGCATGACCTGGGGCTCCGGCGACGACTGGCTGTGGCGGTTCCGCAAGGTGGACGACGATATCCAGATCGTCCGCCGCAACGTGCGGTTCACGGCCAAGGGAGGCTCGCCCGAGGAGAAGGCAGTCAAGCTGGCCTACACCGACAGTGTGCTGTACGCCCTGCCGATTGCGGCCAAGGGTCCCGGCGGCACGTCCGTGATCGACGTCACGCCGGTCTTCATGAGCGACCTGCCGCAGATTTCCAGCGCCCTGCCCGGCTTCTCGTTCTCGTCGTCGCGCAGCTCGTGGGCGGCGGTGAAGGCGCTGGAGGAGAACGTCGAGTTGGAAGTCGAGG
>JBGQHD010000614.1:0-4033 GCA_041497795.1 Planctomycetia bacterium | reverse complement strand
CTCGACGACGGCCCGACCACGGGCCAGCGGATGAAAGTCTACGAGCAGGAGGCCGGGCCGCTGGCTTGCCAGGCCGCGCGCGCAGCGCTGGACGACGCCTGCTTGCCGGCAGTGGAGGTCACGCACCTGATCACGGCCTCGTGCAGCGGGTTCCACGCCCCCGGTTGCGACGTGGCCCTGATCCGCGAGCTGCGGCTGTCGCCGCGCGTGGCCCGCACGCACGTCGGCTTCATGGGCTGTCAGGGGGCCTTGAACGCGCTGCGCGTGGCCAAGGCCTTCACGGACGCCGATCCGCGGGCTTGCGTGCTGCTGTGCGCCGTCGAGTTGTGCAGTTTGCACTATTACTATCGCGCGGCCGCGGACAAGCTGTTGGCGAATGCACTCTTCGCCGACGGCGCGGCCGCCCTCGTGGCTCGCGGCGGAGCGCCGGAGGGGCCGGCCTGGTCGCTGGCCGGCTGCGGCGCGGCGATCGTGCCGGACAGCGAAGACCTGATGAGCTGGTCGATCGGCGACCACGGCTTCGAGATGAGCCTGTCGCCGCGCGTGCCGGAGGCCATCCACCAGAACCTGCGGCCCTGGCTCGACCAATGGCTTGCCGAGCACGCGCTCACGCTTGCCGACGTCGCCTCCTGGGCCATTCACCCCGGCGGGCCGAAGATCCTGGCCGCCTGCGCGGAGGCGGCTGGCTTGGCGCCCTCAGACCTCGACGTGTCTCACGAGGTGCTCAGCCGGTTTGGGAATATGTCGTCGGCGACGGTGCTGTTCGTGCTGGCTCAACTGCGGCGCGGGCGCGCGGCACGGCCCTGTGTGGCGCTGGGATTCGGGCCGGGTCTGGCGATTGAGGCGGCGCTGTTCCGTTAGTTAGCCGGTGGGAAGCACATTCGCCCCAAGGGACTGAGCAACACCGGCACGCCGAAGGCGATCCCGGTCGGGCGACGCATCCGTGCGTTCCGTCTTAGGGCTTATGAGCGACAAAGCAGCCGTACCGCATCGCGCCGGTGCGATAGGCCTGAAGAATGGTCTCGAACCGCTGGAGGAACTTGCCCGCCGTGCGGTCCAGCAACGGCGCCAGCCAGCGCGTGCCGGTCCAACTCACGCGGCGGGCACAGATCTCCCAGGTGCGGACGACCCGGTCGGTCCAATCGTGATACACGTCGCCGACCAGCCCGGCCTGGCCGATCCACGTCTGGTAGTCCTGCCGGCTGCCCAGCGACGGGCAATAGAACCCCTCGCAGACGTCGTAGACCTGCCGGCGGGCCGCATCGCTGGCCAGGTCGTCGCCGGCCAGCCAGGCGCAAATCGCCACGCGTCCGCCGCTGGCCAGCCAGTCGTGCGCCCGGCGGAAGAACCGCGGCTTATCGAACAAGTGCTCGGTGGCTTCGATGCTCCACACGACGTCGAACGACTCGGCGGGAAGCTCGATCTCCTCCGCGTCGCTGCGGCGAAACTCGGTCCGGCGGCCGACGCCGCGCCGCCACGCGGACCAGGTGGCCCAATGCCGTTGCAGGGCGCTGAGCGTGATGCCGGTGACGCGGCAGTCCAGCGTCCGCGCCAAATAGATGGACGACCCGCCCAAGCCGCAGCCCACGTCCAAGACCCGCGCCGCGCGGCCGATGCGCGCCTCGCGGGCCAGCGTCTCGGTCAGCCGGAGCTGCGCCACGGCGGGCGATTCGTCCGCCTCCCACAGGCCATGATGGATATGCCGGCCCCACAGCAGCCGATAGAACAACGATCCCACGTCGTAGTGGAAGCGGATGCGATGCTTGCTGACCGTGGGGCAGGAAATCATGGGATCATCGCCTGTGGCGAGTGGGAGGGGTGATGGGGTGACAAGATGAACGTCCAACATCGAACGTCCTCGCCGCCGCTTGCGTTTGTGCTTCCTTTTCCCGTAGGTTGTGCTCATGATGGCTGCTTGTTTCCCGAGAATCCACGGCAATTTTGGAGTAACGTCGCGCTTAGGGCCGTCTTCGTGGGAGCCTTCGACGATGCGAATGCCAAGTGATCAGCCGCGGTCCCGTCGCGCGGGCTGGTGCGACGGTCTCACGCGCCGCGAGATGCTCCGCGTGGGCGGATTGGGAGCGCTCGGCCTGAGCTTGCCCCAGTTGTTGCAAGGTCGAGCCGCTGCGACCGACGCCGGCGGCAGCACGTCGTCGTCGCCAGGCTCTTCGGGCCGCGGCAAGGCCAAGTCTTGCATCATCCTGTTCTTGATGGGCGGTCCGCCCCAGCACTCGACGTGGGACCCCAAGCCGGAAGCTCCCCTCGAAGTCCGCGGCGAGTTCAAGCCGATCAGCACGGCCGTCTCGGGCATGCAAGTCTCCGAGCTGCTGCCGAAGACGGCCCGCTTGACCGACCGCCTGGCCGTGCTGCGGGCCGTCTCCAGCAACGACAACGCACATTCCTCCAGCGGCTACTACATGCTCACCGGCCAGCCGCACGCGCCGATGAACTCCGAGAACGCCAACCCCGGCTTTCCCAACGACTCGCCGAACCTGGGGGCCATCGTCCGCAAGCTGCTGCCCGAACGCGGCAGCCTGCCCAGCTCGATCCGCCTGCCGCACCGCATCTTCAATACCGACGGCAGCGTCTGGCCGGGGCAGGACGCCGGGTTCCTGGGCCAAGCCGTCGAGCCGTGGCTGCTCAACTGCCAGCCAGCCACCGCGGATGCCCGGGTTAACGAGCTTTCGCTCAGCGTCGACCTCTCGCAGCAACGGATTGCCGGGCGCCAGGCCTTGCTCGAGCAGGTCAACCGGCAGCTCGACGAGGTGCATCGAGCCGGAAACACCCGCAACGACAACGTGCAGAATTATGGCCGGCTCACCGAGCAGGCTTTCGATGTGCTCAGCTCGCAGGCTTCGCGCGACGCGTTTCAGCTCGACCGCGAGAAGGACGCCGTTCGTGATGGCTACGGCCGCACGCAGTTCGGCCAGAGCGTGCTGCTGAGTCGGCGGCTGATCGAGGCGGGCGTATCGCTCGTGCAGGTCAACTGGTTCCGCGGCCCCGAGGAGCCGTCCGACGCGCCCTGCTGGGACAGCCACGCCCGCGAAGCGCAGCGGCTGAAGACCGTGCTGGCGCCGCCCGCCGACCAGGCGCTGTCGGCACTCATCGAAGACTTGGTGCAGCGCGGCCGGCTGGACGACACGCTGGTGGTCTGCATGGCCGAATTCGGCCGCACCCCGCGGTTCAACGGCGCGGCCGGCCGCGACCACTGGGGGCACGTCTACTCCGTGGCCCTGGCCGGCGGCGGCATCAAGGGGGGCATCGTCCACGGGGCCTCCGATGCCCTGGGAGCCTATCCGGCCTCCGGCCGCGTCGAGCCCCAGGACCTGACCGCCACGATCTTCCACTGCCTGGGCCTGGATCCGCACGCGGAAATCCGCGATACGCTCGGCCGGCCGCTGCCGATCAGCCGCGGCGAGGTGATTCGGGCGATCCTGAGTTAGCCAAGCGGCATCTGCGTTTGGCGGCATCTCCGTCACGACAGAACAGTTTCTGGCGCAACGGATCGGCGTAACCGGCGCTCACGTGCTCCGCGAGACTCCCTGAGGCAGGGCCTCACCGGGACTGCATCGCCAGGCAGAGCCTGGGGCCGAGCCGGGGAGCGAGCGCCTCTCTTACGCAGGCTACTGTGGGCTCCCCATATTGACCCCCTCCTTACGTTCAATGGTGCAAAATATCTCGTCAAGTAGGTCCAGTGCCGACAGTTTATATTGGTCGGCGGCTGGGTTTGTGTACTTCGGTCCTTTGAGGTGCGGGTCAAACAGCACCTTCGGCAAGTAGTTGGGGACCAGCTCATTCAGCGATGTTGGCAGCCTGCGGTGTTCGAGCCAAAATGCGTGAATCGCCAAGTCACAAACCACGACGCGAAGCCAAGCCTGATCACGTCGTCTTGTTCTTTGACCATCGAACCGGACAGTGACCGTGTGGTCGAAGATGCTGTGGTGGACCGCCTCAACCGTGGCGCGCCAGCGACCCGGCCAACCGTGAGACAGGACCTCGTACAAGTCGTCGCGCCGCTGCACGTCAGCGATCG
>JBGQHD010000613.1:0-4041 GCA_041497795.1 Planctomycetia bacterium | reverse complement strand
CGCGCGAAGCCAACGAGCACGGCAGTGCAGTTTACATGCCGGCGGGGTGCGACGCACGCCGTTCTCGGTCCAAGGCATTGGCGGCGAATCAGTTGAAGCTCGCGGCCGTTCTCGCGTGCGGCCCGGTAGTGCCATGTCCAATGGCACTTTGCCTAAGGACAGGGCAAACGGCGACGATCAGGCTTCAGGCTGTAGCCGAAGTCGCCAGACTTCGGGGAGGCTGAACTCTGGCGAGTTCAGCCACGCGTCCCTGCTTGGCGATTTCGGTCAGATACTAACGCTTCGCAGCACGCCAGCCGTCATTGCGCGGAGCCTGGCGCGTGGTGTCGGTCGCTGGGCGAGCTGGCGGCTGCGCCGAAACCGAGCGCACCGTCACGGTGCTCGTTGCCCGCGTGGCGGTCCGATCCGGCAACCGCTGGGGCGGCGGCGCGCCATAATAGTAGCCCGAAGGCGTTTCGCGGAACGTCGAAGGCACCGGCCCGTTGGGCAGCGCCGGCGCGGGCACCGTCGAGGGCGTCATCGGCCCGGGCTCGGCAGTGGTGGAGGGAACGCCAGACGCCGCACAGCCACAGCCGCCGCCGCAATGGCACGGAGCCGCGCAGCACGCGCTGGGCGAACAGCAAGTCACGGGCCGGTAAGTCACGACCGACGAGTATTGCACTTGCTGCACGTACGTCGTCACTGGTCGCATCACGGTCACCGGGCAGCCGGTGCAGGGATCACTGGCGATTTCGGTTTGGTATCCGGCCACCGGCACGTTCACGACGTACGGACGGTACGTCGTCTGCGGCGCATAGCAAGCCGCCTGGGGTGCGTAGTACGCCGCCTGCGGCGCGTAGTACGTCGAGTAGTACGCCGCTTGCGGCAGGTAGGACGCCGCATAGCCGGCCGCATACGGGCTATAGCCGGCCGCATACGGGCTATAGCCGGCCGCGTACGGGCTATAGCCGGCCGCGTACGGGCTATAGCCCTGGTGACAATCGCAGGCGGTGGCCACAGGGGCGCCGACAGCCGCCGCCACGGAAAGACTCACTGCCCAGCAACGCAAAGCGCTAAACATCGAAGCACTCCAGACGAGGAAAGGATGACGCCATGCGGCGTACCTTCCACTTCACTTCGCCCCCCGCGCGTTGTCAACGGGCTGGATGCCCGGCGAAGCGATTTGGCGAGATTTTCCGGGCGCGTGGGATGCACTGACTGCGCGAGCTGTGACGACGGCGGGATATTTGGCGGCCAATCGCCTCGTTCGACGACTTAGTTTGGCGAGCTTTGGGCGGGATTTATCGACCGGCAGGCATCGCTAGCACTGCTGGCGCCGCCCACTGCTGACGTCCCTGACTTAGGATTGAGGCGGACGGCATCGCCGTGCGCCCAGAGCGCACGGACTTCCGCTCGCAGAAACCGGAGCAGCCTATGCGTATCCTCAGCAGATTCAGTCAGCACCTCAGCCGGGCCGGCATTCTGATCCTGGCCGGCTTCCTGATCGGATTTTCCCTTTCGGGCCTCGTGCGGGACGCCCTGCTCCGGACCCAGATCCTGCATTGCGGCGTCGCCGGCTTGATCTCCGTCGTCGGCTTGCACTTCGTGGCCCGATATCGCCGGCAGACGATCGCCCAGCGGGCCGCCGAAGAGGAAGCAGCCCGCGCCCTGCAAGTCGTCCGCTGCCTCAACAGCATGCGGCAATCGCTGCAAGAAAAGGCGAGGGAACTCGAGAATCGGTCCGGAGCGTTCGGCCTTCCGGGCAGCCGGCGATCGGCGGCCGCGGGGCACGAGGCGCAGACGTCGTAGCGCGGCGCAGACCTCGTAGCCCGCATTACTGGAGCGTCGGCACCGGCCGTGGCTCGCGCGCCTTGCCGGGGCTGGTGCGCATCAGGCCCAGCAGTTCGCCGACGGTCTTTTGCGCCGCGGGCGAAGCCACGATGGTAATCGCCTCGGGCTCCTCGACGGAGATTTCAAAGATCTCCGGCCGGCCGACCTGCTCTTCCAGGAACTGCGCCAGCGCCCTGGCCTTCGCCGTGGTCAGCCGATACTTCGTGCTGACGAGCTGGAACGACTTGGACTCGACGACGTGCTCCGACGCGGCGGGTGACGCATACCCGGCGGCGTGCGTGCCGAAATCCGAAGCCGTAGGCAGCACGTCGCTCGGAGCACCAAAGGCTTGCCTGGAGGCCGGCGGCCGAGGCGTATCAGCGGGCGGGTAATACGCGACGCGGTTCACGCTGCCGCTGCCATCGGCGTTGTCTGTGGGCGCCGCCGACTCGGCATGTCCGCGAGAGAACAGCGGCGCGATGCAAAGCGTCACCGCCAGGACCACGATCAAACCGCCGACGATACGCTGACGAGAGAAGCACGCGAGCATCTCGGACTCCTTTCCTGAGGATGGGTACCCAAGCGCCATCTTGGGTTGGTACTACGCTGATTCACCCGCGAATCACGCCAATCAACGCGAATGACTTCCTTTGCATTCGCGTCGATTCGCGTCATTCGCGGGCCATAAAACTCCCTTGGTTGGGGCTCTGCTGCGCTGGTTAGCTCGAGTGAATCGGGTGATTCGTCGCTCTCCTCGAGACCGTCATACCTTCGCAGTGAGCAGTGCCTTCCGCATGCGCTCCAGTTGCCCGGCCGAGCCGAGCATCTTGTTCTTGTGCGTGATGTACTGGGCGTAGGCCTTCATGAACGGCTTGCCGGGCGTGCGGGGGTCGAAATCCTCCGGCTTGTCGCGGAAGGTCTCGCGGTAGATCGCGCACCACACCAGGCGGCCGTCGGTGTCGATGTTCACTTTGCACACGCCCAGCTTGGCCGCCGGCAGGTACTGGTCCTCCTGCACGCCGCTGGCACCGCCGGGTAGCTTGCCGCCGGCCTTGTTGATCCGCTCCACCCATTCCTTGGGCACGCTGCTGGAGCCGTGCATCACCAGCGGAAAGTTGGGCAGCTTCTTCTGGATGGCCGAGATGCGGTCGAAGTGCAGCCCCTGCTTGCCGGTGAATTTGTAGGCCCCGTGCGAGGTGCCGATGGCCACGGCCAGCGAGTCGCAGCCGGAGCGCTCGACGAACTCCACGGCCTGGTCCGGGTCGGTCAAGCAGGCGTGATCGGCCGAGACGGCGATGTCCTCTTCCACGCCGCCGAGCATGCCCAGCTCGGCCTCGACCGAGATGACCCGCTCGTGGGCCCGCTCGACCACGCGATGGGTCGTGGCGATATTGCCGTCGAACGGCTCGTGCGAGGCGTCGATCATCACCGAGCTGTAGAAGCCCGATTCGATGCAGTCGTAACAGACCTCTTCCGTGCCGTGGTCGAGGTGCACGGCGAAGATGGCTTCGGGGAACACGTCCTCGGCCGCGCGGATCATGGCCTCCAGGAACCGCTTGTCGGTGAAGCCCCGGGCGCCGCGGGAGATCTGAATGATGAAGGGGGCGCTGGCCGCCGGGTCGGTGCGGTCCTCGTTGGTACCCTTGCCGAGGTTGCCGCGGAACAGGCCGACCGTCTGCTCCAAGTTGTTGATGTTGTACGCGCCGACGGCGTAGCGGCCGTAAGCCTGCTCGAACAGGTCTTTGGTGGTGACGATCATGGCAGATTCTCGCGCTCGTACTGCTTGCTCAGTGTAGTCCTCACGCTCCGCGTGAGGAATCATCACGCGGAGCGTGATGACTACACCGGCGTGAGGATTACACTGGCGTGATGACGACACTCGCACGTTCAGCCAGTGCAGCATGCTAACCCTGGCGAAGAGGAGCGACAAGATCGAAAGGCGGGGTCGTGTCTGGATGTGGCGCGAAAGAAGCCCGGCTTCTTGAAGAAGCCGGGCTTCTAATCGAAGTCGCCAACGGGCACGTTTGGAAACGTGCCCACACGACGATCACAGCCGGAAGAAGAGGCCGCCGCCGTCTCTGGCGCGCGTAGCGTCGGCCGCGAATGATTTGAAACCGCCGCGCTCACCGGCGATGATAGATCACCCCTCTGCCCGGTGGTCGCTTGTTGAGGAACCTGACATGCGTCGCTTTCACCTGTGCGTAGCGCTGACGTTCGCTTGCCTTGTCGCTG
>JBGQHD010000612.1:0-4041 GCA_041497795.1 Planctomycetia bacterium | reverse complement strand
TGAGCCAAAGCGGCGTCGGGTCCGCCTACGGTGCGGCCGGCTCGCTGGTCGTGCTGCTGGTCTGGGTCTATTACGCGGCGCAGATCTTCTTCTTCGGCGCGGAACTGACGCACGTCTGCGCCCGGCGCTACGGCGACCGGGTGATTGAGAAAAGCGCAGATAGCTCGAAGACTGGGGCCCCGTGCACCGGGATTTGAGCATGCCGCTGCGATGTGTCGGGTCTGCTGCTAGCCGCTCTTGAACTACGGCAAAGGCTGCGTCGCTCGCAAGTACGCGAACAAATCCCGCACCTGCTGCGGCGCCAGCGGCTTGAGCACGCCTTCGGGCATCAGCGAGCGCGGCATGGGGGCCATGCGGTCGATGTTGTCGCGCTCGACCGAGACGGTTTGGCCTTCCACGCCGCGGAGGACGACGACTTTGGAGTCTTGATCCACGAGGAAACCGTTGAGGGCACGGCCGTCGGCCGTATAGATCAGGTAGTTCTCGAAGCCCTCGCGGATTTCGGCGCTGGGGTTCACCACGTTGAGCAGCATGGTCTTCAGGTCGTCGCGTTTGTAGGCGGTCAGCTCGGGGCCGATCTTGCCCCCCTCGCCGAACAGGGTGTGGCACTTGCCGCAGTTGGCGGCGTAGAGCTTCTTGCCGCTGTAGGGGTTGCCGGCGGCGCCGGCAATGACCCCGGCGTAGCGGTCGATCTCTTGCCGCATCTCGGCCGTGGTCGAGCCTTGGATGACGCCGAAATGCTTGCCGACCAGGGCGGCGATCTCCTTGTCGTTGTGGAAGAGCAGCTTGCGGACGATCGTCTGCGGCACCAGCTTCTTGTCGGCCGTGCCGGCGTTGATGGCCTTGAGGAACGACAGGGCCCAGGCCGGCCGGCTGACCAGCAGCGACTGGGCCACCTCGCGCACGTCAGCCGGCAGACTGCTCAGCAGCGGGATGATCGCGGCGGGGATTTGCGGGTCGTTGTAAGCCTGGAGCGAACCGAGCGCCGCGGCCCGCAGCGAATCGTCGCGCGACTTGGTGGCGATGGCGAGCAAAACCGGCACGCAGCGCGGCTCGCGGATTTGTCCGAAGATCTGCACGTAGAGCGCCCGGTCCTGCGGCTTGGCCTTCTCGTCGCCCACGATTTGCAGCGTCGTGGCCACGGCCGCGGCGTCGCCCAGCCGAAGCTGCAAGGCCAGCGACCCGCCGCCGGCCTTGGCCAGCGCGGCAGTCAGCTCCGTGGGCAACGGCGGCAGCGAGCGGCCCTCGAAGGCCTTCTCGAAGCCGCCCATCAGCCGCTTCGTGTGCTCCGCCCTCGGCGACATCTCCAGCAGCCGGGCACACGTCAGAAGGTCCTTGCGCGTACTCGGCGCGGCGTAGCGGCGCATGAGCCGCTCGAGAATCTGCTCGCGCACCAGCGGCTTGTCCCATAGCGCCGCATCGGAGAACATCGCCAGCACGGCGCCCTGGTCGCTATCGGCCTTGGCCTCGATGGCCCACCAGAGGAGCAGCGGCACGTGCGGGTCGGCCGTGTCCTCATCGCGGCTCAAGAGGCCGCGGACGATGGGCAGCGATTGCGTGGCGGGCAATCGCCGCGCGGAGCAGGCCAATTGACTGCGGACTTCGACGTTTCTATCCATCACGGACAGTAGGGCCAGGACGGCAGAGATCTGCGGCGATACTTGCTTTTGGTCGCACAGCAGCCGCACGGTCCATAGCCGCACGTACGGATCGGCATGATCGAGCATCGCCAGGGCGGCGTCGTTCGTCAGGCCGCCCGAGAGATTGAGGGCCCAGAGCGCCTCCAGCGCAAGCTGCCCGGTGTTCTTGGCGATCATCTCGCGCAGCACCGGAATGACCGAGGCGTCCTTGCGATCGCCGATCAGCCGCAGGGCAATCTGCCGATGCGTCTTATTCGGATGCTTCAGCACGTCCAGCAGCTCGCGCGTCGAGAGCTTGCCGTAGTCAAACTTCGCGGCGGCTTTTGCATCGGGCTTGGCATCGTTCGCCCGCAGGCGGTAAACACGCCCGCTCTCCTTGTGCACGCGACCCTGGTAGTGGCTCGCATGGTCGATCCGCTGCTCGTAGAAGTCGGCCACGTAGATGCCGCCGTCGGGGCCGACGGCGATGTTCACCGGCCGCACCCAGGTGTCGGTCGTGGTGATCGGGTGGCCAATGTCCTTGGTCTTGAACGTCGAGCCGCTCGGCTGCACGTCGGCCATGACCACGTGGCTTTGCAGCGGGCCGACGCCGAAGAGATCGCCGTTGTACTTCTCCGGCAGCGCGGCACCCTCGTAGATCACAAACGCGTGCGTGAACCGCTGCACGGGATGGTGGGCCATTTGCGAGAAATAGCCGAAGGTGTACGGGTTCGACAGCGCCCCGTGCTTGGCGAAGCCCTTCTGGTAGTAGCCGCCTTGCACGTAGTGGAAGCCGCGGGTGTCGCCGCCGTTGTGGCCGGAGTAGACGCGGCCCTTGGAGTCGATCTCCAGCCCTTGGGCGTTCCCGCCCCCTTCGGCGAAGATTTCGTACCGCTTCGTCTCCGGGTGGTAGCGCCAGATGAGCTGGCCCATCGAATGGACGATGTCCTTCTCTTTGTCGCCCGGCCGCTTGATGTGGCCGCTGACGGTGCTCCCCTGGGCGCCGTAGAGCCAGCCGTCGGGGCCGAGCGTCAGGTTGCTGGCCACCGAGTGCGAATCCTCCAGGCCGAAGCCTTCGAGGTGCACTTCCGGGTCGCCGTCGGGCACGTCGTCGTTATTGCGGTCGGGGTAGAAGAGCAGATACGGCGGGTTGAGCACCCACACGCCGCCACGCCCCTTGGCGACCGACGTGGCGATGTTCAGCCCATCGACGAAGGTCTTGTGCTTGTCGTAGATGCCGTCGCCGTCGGTGTCTTCGTGGATGGTGATCCGGTCCAGCCCGCGGAAGTGGTGCGGCGGCGGGGGCGGCACCTTGTCGTAGACGGTGCGGAGGAACTGGTCGCGGCTCACCGCCTTCAGCCCGGCCGGGTGCGGATACTGCCGATACTCGACCAGCCACATCCGCCCGCGCTCGTCGAACGACATGTGCAGCGGCTGGCCGATGATCGGATCGGACAGGACGAGATCGAGGGCCAGGTCATCCGGCACTTTGAACTTCTTGAACGACTCGGCTGGGCTCAGCGGGCCGGCATCGTCGGCCAACTTGCGGAGCGTGCGCTCGACCTCGGAGGCGCCTTCGATCTTACTGAACGTCGCACTGCCGTCGGCCGGCAAGTCGCCGTCCCACTTGGCCCACGAGGCATTGTCGCCGGCGTCGTCGCCCGCGCGGTATTGCCACTTGCCGGCCAGGCGGATGGCGCCGGCGGCGTCGGCCGTCGCGCCGAACAGCACCGGCGCAGCCACATTGAACCCGCGGCGGCCGCCATCGTCGTAGACGCGGATGGCCACGGTGTTCCACTGCCCGAACTTCACCAGGTCTTCCCGCACGGTGAATCGCTCATCGCCGTTCAGCCCGCTGCGATAGTCCGGCGGAAACGCCCCCACGCCGCCGACCTTCACGCCGTTGACATAGGCCTCGCGGGCATCGTCGATCGGCTCGGAAAACAGCTCCAGCTTCTGCCCCTGCCAATCGGCCGGCACCTTCACCAGGCAGCGAAACCAGGCGAACCCTTTGCCGTCCGTGTAGAGGCCACCGGGCGGGGTCTTCCAGACCTCGGGGATGGAGTGCAGCTTCACGGCGGCCGGTTTGCTCGGCGGATCAGCGGCCTCGGCCGGCCAATCAGCGAGCCGCAGGCACAGCGCGGCGCAGGTGCCGCCGGCAAGCGTGATGGCGGCAAGCAGCGAGACGAAGCGGCGATGCAACAGCATGGCAGGCTCGAGCAAGGTGGGTCGGCCGGACGCGTGGCTGGCACAAGCGACAAAGCGGCCAGCGACTGTCCGGGGAAGGAGCCGTAATGATACCTTATCACCATGCAGAATGCGCGATTTTGTGATCCGGCGATCCGACGCGACGTCCTCGAGAAGGCGGCGGCCTGGATGGGTTCGGCCTAGCCGGCAGCGATTAGCCGCCGGGCATGACTTC
>JBGQHD010000611.1:0-4043 GCA_041497795.1 Planctomycetia bacterium | reverse complement strand
GCCGCAGGATGAACGCCCAGCCGCCCGGCCCGGGGTTGCCGCTGCAACCGCCGTCGGTGAACAGGTGGACGAGAGGTCGGTTCGAGTCGGCTTTGCCGCGCGTCATGGGCTTGGTCCTGCACGATCCGATCGGGCATCGTGTTGTGGTCGCTGTCGCGGGACCGAGTGTACAAGGTTTGGCCATTCCGAAATAGAATGAGATTCGAGCGATCCCTTTGACGCCAAGTCGCCTCGCCCGGTACACTCACGCGGGGCATAACTCATCTTTGTTCATACTAGATAGGCCTCCGTGCCATGGACCGTAAAGAGATTCTCTCCCAGCTCGCCACCGGACAAATCAGCGAAGAACAGGCCGACCAGATGCTCGGCCAATTGGAAAGCCGCCCCCGCGGCACCCTGTACTGCAAGGTGAGCCCCAAGGGGGCCATCAGCATCTACGGCCTCCAGCGGATGCCGGTGACGCTGTACGTCGAGCAGTGGCAACGGCTGCTGGACTTCAGCGACAACGTCCGGCAGTTCGCCAAAGAGAACGACGGCAAGCTGAGCCGCAAGGCCGAGAAGACAGGTCCCGCGTAGGTCCCGCCTGCCGGGCGGGACAATCCCGCACGTGGCCGCGTCTCTCCGAGACGCGAATGCGAGTCTCGGAGAGACTCGCCCACGTGACTGGTGCCGCTCGGCTGGCGGCACCTACTGCCGGGCAGGACAATACGTTCGGCGATCTGCGGGAGAACCGTGCCGCCCGGCTCGCGGCACCTACTCGTCGCCCATCTGCGCCTTGTGCTCCAGCGCGAACTCCAGGTCACCTTTCAGGTGGCGGTTCTTCGACGCCAGCGCCTTGCGGATCTTCTCGACCGTGTCCCGCACCGGCTGGGTCAGGCGGCGGACGATCTCCTGCGGGCTGTACTCCTCCAGCTCGCGTACGGTCTCCACGCGCAGAAACTCGAACACCTGCCGGGCGTGGAAATCGTCGTGGAACAGCCAATACAGCTTCTCGTCGGCGGTGACCTTGGGGCGGCCCAGCGATTCTTCCGCGGTGGCGGGCTTGGAGGCCTTCTTCCTAACGGCCGGTTTCTTCGCGGCTTTCTTGGCCGCCTTCTTCTTGACGCTGGACTTGGCGGGGGCGGGAGTTTTCTTGGCCATGGTCGTTACTCGGCAACAGGGAATGCGCTGGCGGGAAACACACCGCGGCTGCGGTCCGGGCACGTTCCATTGTAATTCGAGCGCCGCGCCGGCGAGCCAGCTCACGGGGTCGGGAGTCAATTTCGTGACAAAAGTAGCCATCTCGCTCCGCGAGATGGATGGAGGGTGGGCAACTCGCTCTGCGAGTTGCCGTCCGTGCATTTCGATTCGCGGAGCGAGTCGGCCATGCCGTTCCGTCTCGCGGCAGATATACTGTCGCCTTTCCGCCAGCCGCCCGGGCAACCGCCCGTTGACGCTCCCGCAAGCTCTCGAGGTATATCCACCATGCCCATCATGAACATCTCGCCCGGCAAGACCCGCATCGGCTGGATCGGCACCGGCGTCATGGGGGCCAGCATGTGCGGGCACCTGATCGACAAAGGCTTTGCCGCGACGGTGTACAACCGCTCGAAGAGCAAAGCTCAGCCGCTCGTCTCGAAAGGGGCCGCCTGGGCCGATACGCCCAAGGCCGTGGCCGAGCAGTCGGACGTGATCTTCTCGATCGTTGGCTTTCCGGCCGACGTGCGGGAGGTGACGCTCGGCCCGCAAGGCGCGCTGGCCGGCTGCACGCCGGGCAAGGTGCTCGTGGACATGACCACCAGCGAGCCATCGCTGGCCAAGGAGATTTACGCAGCCGCCAAGGCCAAGGGGGTGCACAGCGTCGATGCCCCGGTCTCCGGCGGCGACGTGGGGGCCTGCGAGGCACGGCTGTCCATCATGATCGGCGGCGACAAGGACGTGGTCGAGGCCCTGCGGCCCTGCTTCGAGGCGATGGGCAAGACGATCGTCCATCAGGGCAGCCCGGGTGCCGGCCAGCACACCAAGATGGTCAATCAAATCCTGATCGCCAGCAACATGGTCGGCGTCTGCGAGGCCCTGCTCTACGGCTACAAGGCCGGTCTGGATCTCAACGTGGTGCTGCAATCGGTCGGCCCCGGCGCGGCGGGGAGCTGGTCGCTCAATAACCTCGGCCCACGAATCATCAGCAACAACTTCGACCCCGGCTTCTTCGTCGAGCATTTCATCAAGGACATGGGGATCGCCCTGGAAGAGAGCAAGCGGATGGGCCTGTCGATGCCCGGGCTGGCGCTGGCCAATCAGCTCTACGTCGCCCTGAAAGCGCAAGGCCACGGCCGCGACGGCACGCACGCCCTGGAACTGGCGTTGGCGCGGATGGCGGGGATCGATTGGAAGAAGCGGTAGACGGGCCGGGCATTCGCCAGCAGGCTAGCAGGTGCATCGCGCACGGGCACGTTTGGAAACGTGCCCCACGAAAACTGGTGGACTCGGCGGCGGCCGGCGCAGACAATGTGACGGCCTGCGACCGCCACTCCTCGACGCCTTCCGCGTATTCTGAGGTCTTCGCCGATGCCCCACCATCTGCTTCGCGTGCTGATCTTCGTCCTGTGTGTCTCCCCTGCGGCGCTGTGGGCCGATGAAAAAGCCGATCTAAAGGAGCTGCTGGGCAAAGCGATCCTTGGCAAAGACACCGCGCTCAAGGAAGTGCAGGAGTTCTGCGAGGCCCGCATCCCCAAGATGCCGGAGGTGACCAGCCTCAAGGACTGGGAGCGCACCGCCGAGCAGCTTCGCCGCGACGTGCTGGCCAACGTCGTCTACCGGGGGCAGGCCGCCGCCTGGCGCGACGCCAAGCTCGGGCTCGATTGGCTCGGCGAGATCGAAGGCGGGCCAGGCTACAAGATCAAGAAGCTCCGCTACGAGGCGCTGCCGGGGTTGTGGATTCCGGCCCTGCTCTACGAGCCGGCGAAGCTCGCCGGCAAGGTGCCCGTGGCGATGAACGTCAACGGCCACGACGCCAAGGGCAAGGCCGCCGACTACAAGCAAATCCGCTGCATCAACATGGCCAAGCGCGGCATCGTGGTGCTCAACGTCGAGTGGCTCGGCATGGGCCAGCTCCGCGGTGAGAACTATGCGCACTACAAGATGAACCAGCTCGACCTGTGCGGCACGCCCGGGCTGGCCCCGTTCTATCTGTCGATGAAGCGCGGGCTGGACGTGCTGTTGGCCCACGAGCACGCCGATCCGCAGCGCGTGTGCGTGTCGGGCCTCTCCGGCGGCGGCTGGCAGACGATCATCATCAGCTCGCTGGATACGCGAGTGACGCTGGCCAACCCCGTGGCCGGCTACTCCAGTTTCCACACGCGGGTACAGCACTTCTCGGACCTGGGCGACTCGGAGCAAACGCCCAGCGACCTGGCCACCGTGGCCGACTACGACCATCTCACGGCGATGATGGCCCCCCGCGGCCTGCTGCTCACCTACAACGTGAAGGACGATTGCTGCTTCGCCTCCGGCCACGCGATGCCGTCGCTGCTGGCGGCGGCACGGCCGGTGTATCGGCTGTACGGCCGCGAGGAGCGGCTGAACACGCACATCAACCAGGACCCCGGCACGCATAACTTCCTGCTCGACAACCGCCAGGCGCTCTACCGCATCATCGGCGACCAGTTCTTTGCTCGCAGCGACGACTACCAGAAGGATGAAATCCCCTCGGACAAGGACGTGAAGACGGCCGAGCAATTGCAGGTCGAGCTGCCGAAAGGCAACGCCGACTTTCATTCGCTGGCCGCCGGTCTGATGAAAGACCTGCCGCGCGATGCGGCGTTGCCAACCGACAAGGCGGCGGCCGAGAGCTGGCGGCGCGCTCGCGCGAAGCAGCTCGCTGAAACCGTCAAGGCAAAGCAGTACAACGTGAAGGCGGACAAGGTGGACACGCTGCAAAAGGGCGATCTCAAGGCGATTCTGTGGCGGCTGCGGATCGGCGACCAGTGGACGGTGCCAGCCGTGGAGTTGGCGAAGGGAGCCCACAAGGAAACGACGGTCGTCCTTGCCGACGGCGGCCGTGG
>JBGQHD010000610.1:0-4048 GCA_041497795.1 Planctomycetia bacterium | reverse complement strand
CCCTCACCCCGACCCTCTCCCCAGAGGGGAGAGGGAGTTGCTACAGTCCGACGGTGCCCGACAAGCGCATGCCCAGCCGCAGCCCGAGCTCCGAGAGTTTGCCGCGGACCTCGGTCAAGGTGGTCTCGCCGAAGTTGCGGACCTCCAGCAACTGGTCCTCGTTGCGCGTGATCAAGTCGCGCACCGTATGGATGTGCTCCGATTCCAGGCAGTTCATGGCCCGCACCGAAAGTTGCAGCTGGGCGATCGGCAGGTTGAGCCGGCGCTCGACGTCGCTATCGCCGCCGCCGCCGCCGATCAAGCGCACTTGCGCGTGCACCTGCCGGCCCAGGTCGCTGTATTGGACGAACGGGTTCAGGTGCTTGCGGAGGATCTTGGCGGCCTCGACCATCGCCAGCTCCGGATGGATCGAGCCGTCGGTCCAGACCTCCAGGTTCAGGCGGTCGTAGTTCGTCTTTTGGCCGACGCGGGTTTCCTCGATCTCGTACCGCACCCGCGTCACGGGGCTGAACACCGCGTCGATGGGGATGATGCCGATCTCTTGCACGTTGGGGCTGTGCTCGTGATAGGGCACGTAGCCGCGGCCGTTTTCCACGACCATCTCCATCACGAACTCCACGTCCTCGGTCAGCGTGGCCAGCACGTGGTCCCGGTTGATCACCTCGACGGTTTCGTCGGTCTCCACGTCCGCGCCGGTGACCACGCCGCGGATCTTCTTCTCGACGCGGATGACCTTCGTGCTGTCCGAATAGTTCTTGACCACCAGCGACTTGACGTTCAGCACGATGTCGGTGGCGTCCTCGACCACGCCGGGCAGCGTGGTGAACTCGTGCTGGGCGCCGTGAATCTTGATCTGCGTGACGGCGCTCCCCTCGATGCTGGAAAGCAGGATCCGCCGCAGGCTGTTGCCGATGGTGACGCCAAAGCCGCGCTCGAACGGCTCGGCAGTGAACTTGCCGTAGCGCGGGGTCAACGTCGCCGCGTCGCATATCACCTGACTGGGAAGTTCCAGGCCTCGCCAACGAATACGCATGGGAGTCCTCCGCGAGGGTCTAGCTTCGGGGGTCTAACTTATCGTGTGTCCGGCGAGCGTGCCGCCGCGATTGCCGCTTCGAACGACGCAACTCGGAAACTCGCCTACTTCGAGCGCAAAACTACTTCGAGCAGAGTTCGACGATCAGGTTCGTCTTCACGGGGATCGACACGTCCTCGGGACCCGGCAGGCGGATCATCTGTCCCTGGGGCTGCTCCACCTCGCCGCGCGACAAAAAGTCGGGCACTTGCCGGCTGATCTCGGCGATCGTCGCCTGCACGGCCTGCACGCTCTTGGCACGGCCCTTGACCCGAATCACATCCCCGGCGCTCAGCACGTAACTGGGAATGTCGTTCCGCCGGCCGTTGACCAGGATGTGCCCGTGGGCCACCAACTGCCGCGCGTGGGCCCGGCTGCGGCCGAAGCCCAGGCGGTGCACGACGTTATCCAGCCGGCGCTCCAGCAGGCTCATCAGCGTGTTGCCGGTGTTCCCCTTGCTGTGGGCGGCCAGGCTGAAGTAGCGGCGGAATTGCCGCTCCAGCACGCCGTAGTAGTGCTTGACCTTTTGCTTCTCGCGCAAGTGCGTGCAATAGTCGGTCGGCTTGCCGCGCTTGGCGTACATGCCCGGCGGCGTGTCGCGACGATCGATCGCGCACTTGGGCGTGTCGCAACGGGTGCCCTTAAGGAAGAGCTTCATCCCCTCGCGGCGACAGAGGCGGCAAACGGGTCCAGTGATACGGGCCATGGCCTGGGTTCGGAGTCAGGGTTCGGAGTCAGGGTTCGGAGTCAGGGTTCAGGAGTCAGGGTTCAGGAGTCAGGGTTCAGGGTTCAGGAGTCAGGGTTCAGGAGTCAGGGTTCAGGAATTACGGCACATTCTGACTCCTGATTCCTGACTCCTGACCCCTGGTTCATACGCGGCGGCGCTTGGGCGGGCGGCAACCGTTGTGCGGGAGCGGCGTAACGTCTTCGATCGACTTGATGGTCATGCCGGCGGATTGGAGGGCCGTAATCGCGCTTTCGCGGCCGCTGCCCGGCCCCTTCACCTTGACGTCCAGCTCCTTGACGCCGAACTTCGCGGCCTTTTCCGCGGCCTGCTGGGCGGCAGTCTGGCCGGCGAACGGCGTGCTCTTGCGGCTGCCCTTGAAGCCCGACGTGCCGGCGCTGGCCCAGCAGAGCGTATCGCCCTTGCTGTCGGTGATGGTCACCATGGTGTTATTGAACGTGGCCTTGATGTGGGCCACGGCCACGGCGACGTTGCGGCGAACTTTGCGCTTCTTGGCTTTGGCCATGGCTGGAGTGCGTGGCAGGAGTCAGGAGTCAGGAGTCAGGAGTCAGGAGTGGCACTACTCGGCAGTCACCACTCGCTTACCCACCCAACAAGGGCTACCGCAGGTCCTTCACGCCCTTCTTGCCGGCGACCGTCTTCTTGGGACCTTTGCGGGTGCGGGCATTGGTGCGCGTCCGCTGGCCGCGGACCGGCAAGCCCTTGCGGTGACGAATCCCGCGGTAGCAGTTGATGTCCTTCAGCCGGGCGATGTTTTGCTGCACCTGGCGGCGCAACTGGCCTTCGACCGTGTAGTCGTTGTCCATCAGCGTGCCCAGCCGCGCCAGCTCGGCCTCGCCGAGGTCGCGAGCCCGCCGCTGCGGATCGACGTTGGCCTTGCGGCACAAATCGTGCGACACCTTGGGCCCGACGCCGTACACGTACGTCAGCGCGACCCAGGTCGGCTTGTCGTTGGGGATGTCAACACCCATGAGACGCGGCATGGGGGGCTCTTTCTACTTGCTCAGGCGTGTACGGAATGACGAATGACGAAATCCGAATGACGAACGAAGGGCCTAAGCACGAATGACGAACGTCGGGTTCGTCATTCGACATTCTTTCGTCATTCGTGCTTCGTCATTCGTCATTCGAGCGCACGGTGGCATCGTCGGGAACATGTCATCCCTGGCGCTGCTTGTGGCGGGGGTTGCTGCAGACGACGTACACCTTGCCCTTGCGGCGCACGATCTTGCAGTGCTCGCAAACCCGTTTGACGCTGGCGCGGACTTTCATGGCCGAAAACGCTCTTTCCACGTAATGTCGAAACCAATGATTGTAGTGCTATCGCCCATTAGGGCAAGACCCGATGGCCGCCGGCCCGGCAAAAAACCAGCACCCCGGCTGCTTGGAGCAGCCGGGGTGCTATGGCGTGCTAGCCTTCCAAAATGCCCTTGTAGTTCCGCATCACCAGGTGGCTGTCGATCTTCTGGCACAGGTCGAACGCCACGCTGACGGCGATGAGCAGCGAGGTCCCGCCGTAGAAGCTGGCCAGGCTCAAATCGACGGCCATCACGCCGTAGATGATCGTGGGCAGGATTGCCACCAGGGCCAGAAACGCGGCCCCCACGTAGGTGATGCGAATCATCACTTTTTCCAGGTAATCGGCGGTGCGTTTGCCGGGGCGATAGCCGGGAATGAAGCTGCCGAAGTCCTTGAGGTTGTTGGCCATTTCCTTGGGATTGAACGTGATGGCCGTCCAAAAATAGCAGAAGAAGAAGATCAGCAGCACGTACAGCACGTTGTAGATGAACGAGGTCCCGCGCTGGAACATGTGCTCCAGGTTCCCCCAGCTCCAGGTGGTGCCGCCAAACCACCCCCCGGGATAGAAGTCGGCGAGCTGTTTGAAGATCATCGCCGGGATGAGCAGCAGGCTGCTGGCGAAGATGATCGGCATCACGCCCGACTGGTTGACCCGCAGCGGCAGGTACTGGCGGGTGCCGCCGAACACGCGCCGGCCGCGCACGTGCTTGGCGCTTTGGGTGGGAATCCGTCGCTGCCCCTGGGTGATGAACACCACGCCGAGCACCACGGCGACAAACAGCATGATCAGCACCAGGAGCGTCTCCACGCCGATCTTGCCGGGGCTTCCCCCCAACTCCAACCCCTCCTTCAACAGCGGCCCGAGCAACTGCCACATGGCGCCCGGCATGCGGGCCAGAATGCCGGCCATAATCAACAGGCTGATGCCGTTG
>JBGQHD010000609.1:0-4048 GCA_041497795.1 Planctomycetia bacterium | reverse complement strand
GCGGCTTGGCCGGCTCGTCGCGGAGCCACGCCACGAACGCCCGGATTACCGAATTCTCATCGGTATCGTGCCGCATGTCGAGGAAGCGCATCAAGTCGGCGGCGCGGAGAAACGGAAAGGCCTTGCTCCGACGCAATGCGACGTATTTGCCGCCGCGGGACAGGCCGTAGAAGACAACCTGACGGCCGTCGTATCGCCAAAGCTCAGGCACGCGCAGCGTCGCGTAGACGGGCAACCGCTCCAGGCAGCTATGGGTCACGTCCACCTCGATCACCAGATCAGGCGGCGGATCGGTGGCCGGGTCGAACGTCTCCCTGCCTCGCACGCGGGGTTCGTTACGGATGTAATACGATTCGTCGGGCTGCAGGCCCCGCTCACCCGCGGCACGGAAGAAAGTCGTCGAGCCGACGCTTTGAATGGGGATGTCCCGCTCCAGGGATAGCGCCTCGATCATGCGACTGAAGAGTTTCTTCTCCCACTCGTGGCTCTTGAGCGGCGACATCATCTCCAGCGTCCCTCGATCGTAGGTGTGCCGCAGGTTGTAGTCGGCCGTCGCCGCGAGGAGTTCCTGGTACGCATCCCAAGAGACGCCATAAACCACCGACGGCATCTCCAGCGTTCCGCGGTCGTAGGTGTGCCGCAGGTGGCACTCGCTCAAGGCGTCAACGATCCCCAGGTACATCTCCCAGGGCACGCCATAGAGGACCACCAACGAGTCGATGCCGGGAATGAGGGCGTCCGCGCAGGCAGTCTCTGGCGCCGGTTTGTGCCTTGGAAGCGCGCGGACAGAGCCTCGCGCCGCTTGCGCGCTTCCTCGACGTCGATTGCGGGCGGCGACCTCGGCTCTCATCTCTTGCCCCAGCGGACCGCAAAGTCGCTGTCCTGCACGCCGGTCTTCTCGCTCGTGGTCCACTCGACGCGGTCGATCAACTCGAAGAGCTCGCTGATGCCTTTGCCGACCTTCTCGAGTGGGCCGACCGCAATCGTCGCGGCGTCGCCACCGGCTTCCTTGAGTCCCGCGACCATCCAGCCCACCATGTGGGAGTAAATTTTGCCCAGCGTGCGGCCGGGCAGCACGCCGTAGGCCACCGTGCGCTCGTAGCCGGTCTTGGTCGGCGGAAGGACGCGGCTGGTTTCCTTGGCGGCGGCCAGGATGCGCTTGCTCAGCTTGGGCGAGGTGGACACGACGAGATGCCCGTCGTGGAGGAAGTAGTGCGGCACGAAGTCCCCTTCGACCGACATCTCGACCTCGAAGTCGCCCGACACCCCCTTGATCCAGTCGCCGGTGAAGACGTGGGTCTTGACGCCTAGACCCAGATCGCGCTCGACGACGAGTTTTGCGTCTTTGGGCAGCGTTTTTTCCGTCGCCCCGTAGATGCCCTCGACGAACGACTGATACGTCGCCGCTACGGCCTCTTCGGCCCGCTTGGCGTCCTTGGCGCGGCTGACGCCGGCCATTTCGACCATCGGCAGGTCCTTCAGGTCATACTTCTTCCGCTCGCCGTCCGTGGTGACACTGAGCGTGAACCGCTCGAGCTTGCCCGTGGTGCTGATGACGCTCGCCGAGGGGCCGCCGACGGCGTCGTGCAGCCGTTCGAGGACGTTCTTGCGAAACTCGGCGAAGTGCTTGTAGTAGTTCTTGGTCAGCTCCTCGGCGATCTCGCCGCGCCGCCCGCCGCCGCCAAGTTGCGCTCGCAACGACTGGAGCGACATGCGGGTTTCGAACTGGTCAAGATAATACCCCAGCGCGTCGGCCATGCTGGCGGAGCTGTCGAGTGAGAAGGCTTCGGAATCCTTGGGGACGTAGCGGCTGATCGCCGCGCCTTGCAGGTCGGCCGTCGCCGGCGCACCCAGGGATTGCACGGCCCCACGCAGGGCGTCGTCATCCGCCCAAATCCGCATCGAGCCGGAGTTGGACATCCGCTCCACTGCGCGGGTGGAGCCGAACAGCTCGCCGATGACCTTCTCCTCGTCGAGCTTGGCAAGTTGCTTGCCGGCGGGCGTCTGCTCCCACCTCTTCCACAGCTCGACCCAGCCTTTCACCGCCGCCCTGAGCTTCGTGGCGTCCCAGCGAGCAAAGAACATGTCGCGCTCCTCCTGGCGGAAGAGCGGGCCGAGCTGGGCCGTGGTGAACGGGGCCGCCTTGCCGTCGGGCCGAGGTCCGATGGTCAGCCGCAGGCCCGACCCCATGCGTTGCAGCCACACCTCGAATTTCAGCTCGGCGACGGCCTTGCGGAAGTCGGGCCGCTTGGCCTCGTCGATGCCAAGCTGCTCCATGCCCTCGTCGAGCACGTCCGCGGGTATTTGCGCCCCGAGCTTCCCTTGGATGCCGATTCCGGCGCCATCGTCGATTTCGGTCACCTCGTAGCCGAGCTTGTCGGCAGCCGCCTTCCACTGCCCTGCGGCGAGGTCGAAGAGCTTTTCCGCGTCTTCTTCTTCGCGCAGGCGAACCATGACCGTCATCGGCGGCAGACCGACTTCCTTCAGCACCTTGAGCAGCTCGTCGTGGAGCTTGGCCAAGTCCTTCTTTGCTGCGTCGTCATCCGACGCTTTCGCCCCGTAAGAGAGTGCGCCAAAGAGGCCGGCACGGACCAGGCGATCGAGCTGGACCACGCTCTCCTGCGACAGGCCGAAGGCGATCTCCGTGGGCACATAGCGGCGGTTCCCGTCGATGGCCTCCCAGGCGATCCGCGGATCCAGCGCCGGGAAGAAGGGGATCGTACCGACCAGTTCGCCAATCGCCCCTTCAGTCAGCACCTTGCGGAGCGGCTCGCTGTTCAGCAGGGCCTTGAGGTGCGGCAGCGGGTCATTGACCACAAAGTAAAGGGCATCCGCGCTCTGGGCGGATACGGCCAGCCGGGCCGCCGGCTTCCCGCCATCGGTCTTCTTTTCCTGAGCCCACGAGCGGGGCGTCAGACATGCGATCAACGCCATAGCGAGCAGCGACGCGAGCGATTTGCGAAGTGACATGATTTGGCTCCCAGGAAAAGATTGCCAATAAGTTGCAGAGAGAACAATGGCGACGTGTTTTGCAGCAGTTCGACGAGCAAGTATAGCAGATTACTCGTTTTCCCGGCGTTTGGGTCCGCGGCCGCCGCATCCACGTGTGAGCCGGGGCGACCGTCCGTTGCAAGTGCATCAGGCGACGTGGTGCATTTATGGCGACGGCCCCGTCGGTGCTCTCTTACGAGCTCGGCAATGCACCAAGTCGTCAACCTGCGGAGTCTGGTCCGCTTCCTGCAACCCTGCCGCGGAATGACGGATGAGGAATTCGGGCTTTCGCTTTTTCGGCACGTCTTCGTGACGAGATTTGGACGTTCGTTGCCAAAGAAGCAAGGTCGGCTGACAGCCGACGAGCGCACGCTCGACCACGTCGGTGATCAGTACGTTTGAGTTGGGCTCGAGACCGATGGTCCCGTCGTTCCCCGTGGGCGAGCGGTCCGCCGACCATCCGCCGCTCGGGGTCGTCAACGCCATCTATGGTACGGAAGCGAATTCGCTGGTCAATACGCTTGTATCCGCCTTTTTTTCGTCCGTACAATGGCGGCATGGCCAATCCTAAAGGAAGGCCGCAAAAGGCCCCTGACCAGCTGCTGGCGGAACGGCTCGAGCTTCGCCTTACGACGGCGGAACGCCGAGAGTACGAACATGCCGCGGAGAAAGCGCACCTAAGCCTATCGGCCTGGATCAGGGACCGGCTCGGGAGAATCGCCAAGCGCGAGTGCGCCAAGGGATAGCGGCGAAGGGGGAATCGAACCCAGCCGGCGCGTGCCGGTCCTAGCACGGTTATGCAGACCGCCGCTCCGAAAAGACGCGGCCCCCCACCTGACTGCGGTAAACCACTGCGTTTCCGGAGGCCGGCGATCCGGGACTTGGAGTTGCTCATGGAAACCTATCGAACCGAACGGTCTGTTTACACTCCGACCGATTTCTTGAACTGGAGGGAAAAGCAGTCGCTTGTCATTACCCCGAAGTTTCAACGGCGCGGGGTTTGGAAGACGCCAGCCAAGTCGTACTTTATCGACACCTTGCTTCGTGGGATGCCTGT
>JBGQHD010000608.1:0-4060 GCA_041497795.1 Planctomycetia bacterium | reverse complement strand
TGCCTGGAAACGCAGCACTTCCCCGACTCGCCGAACCAAAAGAACTTCCCCACGACCACGCTGCGGCCGGGCGAGGAATTCAAGTCCACGACGGTGTACCGGTTCTCGGTCCGCAAGTAGGAGGCACACTCCGTGTGCCGTCAATGTGGCCAACTCGCTCTGCGAGTTGGAGTCCTTTGCCGTGCGCCGACGCACTTGGCCAGATGGTTCACCACGCTAGCCTCCGACTCGCGGAGCGAGTCGGCCACATTGACGCGCTCCACATCCCGCGCGGATGTATAGAATGCTCCTAGCCGGTCCCCGGTGTCCATCTCCAGGAGCAGTCAGGAGCCCCGCATGTCCACCCCGCTTCCCCTCAAGGAAATCCATCACGTCGAGCTGCTGGTCGGCAACGCCAAGCAGGCGGCGTTTTATTACCGCAACGCCTTCGGCTTTTCGCAGATCGCCTACGCCGGGCCGGAGACCGGCGTGCGCGATCAGGCCAGCTACGTGCTCTATCAGGGGCACATCCGCCTGGTGGTCAGCACGCCGCTCTTCCCCAGTGACCCGATGGCCGAGCACTTGCACGTGCACGGCGACGGCGTGCTGGATATCGCCTTTCTGGTCGATGACGTGGACGCCGTCTTCGCCGAGGCCGTCCGCCGCGGTGCCCGCGTGGCCCTCGAGCCGTACGACCGCAGCGACGACTACGGCCGCATCCGCCGGGCAAAAATCCGCGCCTACGGCGACACGCTGCACTCGTTCATCTCGCTGGCCGACTACGCCGGCCCGTTCCTGCCCGGCTACCAGATCCGCCGCCGCCCGGCCGCCGACGCCGGCCTGTTGGCCATCGACCACGTGGTGGGCAACGTCGAAGACGGCAAGATGAACGACTGGGGCACGTACTACAACCGCGTGCTGGGCCTCAACCAGTTCATGTCCTTCGACGACAAGGACATCTCCACGGAGTTCACCGCCCTGCGCAGCAAGGTGATGGCCGACCCCACGGGCAAGATCAAGTTCCCGATCAACGAGCCGGCCGCCGGCCTCCGCAAGAGCCAGATCGCCGAATACCTGGAATACAACGGCGGCGCCGGCGTGCAGCACGTGGCCCTGCGGTGCGACGACATCATCCACACCGTCAGCGTGCTGCGCGACAACGGCGTAGATTTCCTCCGCATCCCCGACAGCTACTACAACATCGTCTGGGACCGAGTCGGCCAAATCCAAGAAAAGCCCGAAGACATCCGCGAGCTAGGCATCCTGGTCGATCGCGACGAGCAGGGCTACCTGCTGCAGATTTTCACCAAGCCGGTGGAAGACCGCCCCACGCTGTTCTTCGAAATCATCCAACGCCGCGGCAGCGAAGCCTTCGGCAAGGGGAACTTCAAGAGCCTGTTCGAGGCGATTGAAAGGGAACAGGCGGCGCGGGGGAATTTGTAGGGAGACGTAGTTTCGCGGGTCATTCTCTGAATATGCTGCACCGTCTCACCCCGCGTAGCGCGCGGATGCCACTTGACAATGACACCGAAAGAGATTTCACGAGCAGCCTCGGGCATTTTCGGCGGGATGATCCCGGCTAATTGGGCCAAGCGAGACCAAGAGGATCAAGAAGATTATGGGCTCGATTACGAATTTGAGGTCATGGAAGAAGACGACAAGCCGACCGGGTTCATTTTCAAGTTGCAGCAGAAGGGCGCCGTAAAGCTCAAGTTGAATCGTCAACGCACGCACGTCACGTACAACAAGCTCTCAACTGAGAAACTGCGATATTACCTGCGCGAGCTACGAATCCCCGTTGTGCTCGTCCTTGTCGACATAACGACGAGGCGCGTATTCTGGTGCACTTTGCACGGGAATCCCAGCGTCGAGGCAGCGTTCGAACAAGCAGCGTCCGCCGGCCGTAAGTCGCTCACGGTCAGGATTCCTGTCGAAAACGAGTTTCCAGCTACAGCTTATTGAAGGCGTCTCGCAGTCGTACGATTGGCTGTCTGTACGTGGTTTCGAAAAGCTGCCATTCGATCAACTGCTGGACGCTGCAAGGCGCCATCCGAGCCTCGACGGATTGACCTCCGCCTTGCGCGACCGAGTTGATGTGGTTCGCAATGATCGGATCGAATCACTCGCTCTGTCTGGTCATCTTGACGAGGCACTTCGAGCGGCAGAACAAATCCTCGTCAGTCCCTCAGAAACGATCGGCATGCGCTTCGCCGCCGGCGAAAACGTGGTTCGCATTGTCGCCCGGATTGCGACGAGCGGCGCCCACGGTGACGTTGAAGGCAGGGCGGTAAAGGCACGCCGGCGCGTTGCCGAAGCCCTCCTTCGTGAGGCAAGAGAAGCACGTCATGCCAAGCCGCTTCGGATTTACGCGCGGTTTTTGCTTCGCTCTGCGCGGCTCCGGATCCTCGCTGACGAAGTTCTCGCCGTAACAATCAGCTACTTGGGGCAGCGCAACCCTGATGACCCAATGGCACAGGCTGCCAAACTCGCAACGATTCTGCACAGGCGGGAGACCGCTGCTGTGCTCGATCGCGAGCTGCGTCGGGCGCTGAATTGCTTGTGCCGCTTCGCCAAGAAACAGGCGATGTACTTTTTCCCAAGAGCTTGGTTGATGCTAGGCGCGGACTTTCTACCGATCATTGCGCGGCTGCGCCAAGAGGGTACTGATCCAGCTCCAATCATCGATGTCGCCGATGCGTTGAGCGGTGTTGCTGTCTCGGTCGCAAGGGACCAAGAAAGCTGGGAGGACGTCAAGGGAGCCGCGATGCTCTCGGTGATGTATTCAGACCGCGCCAACCCGGAGCACATTCAAGACCGCATCGCGAAAGCGGAGGCGATGACCTCGTGCGTGCCGGCAGGTCCGCTGCGTCAGGGAGCGCTCCGGTGCGTCTACGACGTGGTTGAGGCATTGAAGCGTCAATGGCCAAACAGCACGACTCATGATGCGTTTGGAAAACTGATCGAACAGCAAGCGCGTCAGATGGGCATCGATATCGACGATCCAAGAGACCCCGTCGCGGAAATCGTGCGAATTGGCCTAGAGGACTGGAATCCTGATCGCGTTCTCCGGAACTGCCAATACCTTTTCTTGGAGATCGGTCCGTCTGGCGTACCGGCCAGGCTTCTTGGTTTGTTCACTGCTGGAAGTAAAGCGATCCATTGTACGAAGTTTGGGTACGCCCGAGGCGGGGTGAGGCTTGACGACATTTACGAGTCATTTCATCGGGAACACTGCAAGGGGTGCACGGACTGCAAACCTCACCCATCGGACTGGAAATACAGTATCGAATGGCACCAAAGCGAGACCGAGCGTAACAGGGGGGTAGTACCACTCTATTGAATCGTCGCGGTCACCGAATGGCGAGGCAGAAGCCCCCAGGGGCGCGGCGGGTGACGCTCGCCATCCTCGCCCCCCCACTCAGCGCGAGATGGCTCCTGCGCGTGGAAACACGCCTTCGGCAATCAGCCCGCAACGGTTTTCGAGTACGTGGGCGTCGTCAATGGCAGGGTGGCCCTGCTTGACGGCGTGTGCCACTGCTTGCTCGCAAACAGTGCGGGAGGCGCCAAGCGACCTCGCTATCCGTGTACCCGCGTCCGGCACGGCTTGCGAGCAAGCCGTGGCACGCGACGTGGCGGTGTGGCATGGCATGCACACTGGCGATCCGTCGCAACTCGTTCGCAGTATGACGCAGCAAGATTGACAACGTCATGCTCGGCCGCAAAGCTGCGGTAGTATGTCATGCGCTCGTGTTCGGGTAGTTGCCCCTCCGCAACAACCCGGAGGGTTGTCAGCCATTAGCCGGCGGTCGCGTAGCGCACCGCCGGAAGGCAAGCCAAGTGATCGGGCACCCTGGAGGGGTGCCAGCACCGTGGAGGCACCGCGGCGCTGGCACCCCTGCCGGGGTGCGACGTGTTTTGTTTCCCGAACCGGAGGTGGCGCTGCGCTTACCTCCGGCTAATCGCTGGCAAGCCTCCGGCTTGGCGTCCGCACGCCCAGCCGGGCCGCAATCCGCCGGAAGCCATACGATTGATAGTCTACTGGCGGGGTGGCCCTGCTTGGCGGTGTGTGCCACGGCTGATG
>JBGQHD010000607.1:0-4060 GCA_041497795.1 Planctomycetia bacterium | reverse complement strand
TTTGTACCGCCGCCCCACGGGGGTGGGTTGCGTTTTGGGTCCCCCCCCCCCCGCCCCCCGCCCCCCCACCTGGTCCGCCCCAAAATCGCCCCCCGACCCCGTCTCGCTCCAACCGCAAGAAGCCCGGCTTCTCGGAGAAGCCGGGCTTCTGAGGCTTCTCACGCGGGCCGCCTCGCTCCTGTCGCCCTACGCGCACGCGCGTTACCATACGCGCATGAACCCGCCGAAATCCGCTCCCCGCGTCTTGAGCACCTCCCATCATGTCCTGCGTGCCGGCATGGTCGGCATGGGCATGATCTTCGACGAGACCTATCGCCCGTTCTTCGAGGGCGCCCACGCCCAACCGCTGTACGACCCGGCCTTCGGCATCTGCGAAGTGCAACTGGCGGCCGTGGCCAGCCGCACCGGCAGCCGGGCCGAAGCGTACCGCAAAGCCGCCGCCGGGCGAATCGGCGACTTCGCGAGCTACAAGGAGCCGAATTCGATCGGCCAAATGCTCAGGAGTCAGGGGTCAGGAGGCAGGAGGCAGGCGCCAGCAGGCGGCACCGACAGTCACAACCTGACTCCTGACTCCCGACCCCTGACTCCTGGCCTCGACTTCGTCTGCGTCGCCACGCCGGACGACCGCCACTTCGAAGCCGCCAAGGCCGTGCTCCAGGCCGGCAAGCACCTGCTGGTGGAAAAGCCCTCGGTGCTCACGCTGCAAGAGCTGGACGAGCTGGACCGGCTGGCCCGTGAGAAGGGCGTGCTGGCCAAAGTGGTCTACCACAAGCTGCTCGATCCCGACCACAAAAAGCTCCGCACGCTGGTCGCCGACGGCGAGCTGAAGCACGTCAATAATGGCTATTGCTCGCTCTTGGAGCCGAAGTTGATCTCCGGCTCGCAGTTCTCCGAGTGGATCACCGGCCGCAACCCCGGCACGTACGTGGCCGTGCACTACATCAAGCTGATCGACTTCACCTTCGGCGGCCGGCTGAAGACGGTGATGTGCACCGGCCAGCGGGGCCTGGTCGGCCCGGCCAATGGCCCGACGTGGGACTCGACGCAGCTTCGGCTGATCTACGAGTACGCCGATGGCCGCGAGGCGGCGTTCGACATCCACACCTCGTGGGTCACGCCGAACAACTTCCCCGGCTACGTCGAGCAGGAGGTGCAGTTCCGCTTCGACAACGGCGTCTGGAACGCCCACAGCCGCAAGCGCGGCGTGGAGCTAACCATCGAAGGCCGCACGCCGCTGGAGCGGAAGATCACCATGAACAATCACTACAACGGCACCTTCCTCGAGCCGTGGAGCGCCCGCTCGCAGCGCGGCTACGGCATCGAAGTGCTGGAGCGATTCGCCCGCGAAGTGGCCACGGTCGAATTCGGCGGCCCCGCCGCGGAACGCGATGAGCGGCTGGCCGCGGCGCGAGCGCTGTCCTACAACGACATCTCAGCCGACCGACAAACCGTGGCCGCGGTGCAAGCGATGGAGGCGATCCTCGCGCGGCACGCGAAGGGCGAGCCGGATTGCGTAGTGCGCGTCGATGAGGCCGGCGGTTTAGAACGGCTCCAGCCAGGAGCGAAAGCGGCGGAGATGCTGTATTCTAGTCGTTAGCGCGGGCATTGCGAAGTCTCCCTGATCGACCGACGGAACACTTTGAAGAGTGTCCGGATAACGCATGAAGGTTTTTGCGGTTTTCCAGCGCTGTGTCGAAGCCATCCAAAGTGGCTCGTTGATCCAACGCGAGAGCCGCGGCGACAAGGAGTTTCACTTTCAGGACTGGTTTCGACAGCGGCTTGAGGAAACGGGATTGCCGTTCGACCAGAGGGGCCGAAACACCTATCCCGACTTCACGCTCGTGAAATCGACAGAAGGGTTTGAGCTCAAAGGGCTCGCCTATCCCGGCCGGGATGCCAACTTCGACTCAAACAGCCAGGCGCCGACGGGGTTTCACAACGGCCGTACCATTCATTACGTGTTTGGGCGGTACCCAAGAGACCCGGACGGCAACGCCTATCCCGTTCTCGACCTGGTGATGTGTCACGGAGACTTCCTGAATGCGGACCACAACTACCGGCACAAGAACAGACACGTGAAGGGTTTTGGCAGCTACGGCGACATCATGATTCGTGACAGGAAGATGTACGTGGTGCCAACGCCCTTTCATCTCGTGGACGGCGTGGCGCACCACTACACCCTTATTCTTCCGGCGGACGTTGGTGCTCGGCGCGGCTTTGTGGAAGTTGGGCGGTTGAGCCGGGTAGAGGCCGCGGAGTTGATCGTCGGCTATTCCTTCAACCTACAGACGAACGAGCTCATTCCGGAGAAGGTCGCAAACCCGGGCGCGGGCCGGAAACACGACTTCCGCGCCTGGCGGATTCGAGGCATGAGCTTGGATGCTGTCGCGATGTGCTCGATTGATCCCGCCAAGATCGTCCTGGATACCGATGCTGACGAGGCAAATGACTAAGCTGCGACAAATCGAGACGGATGCGTTCCCCTTTGAGTTCCTTTCCCGCCTCGCGGAGCGCGAGAGCTGGCGCAAGGAAGTCCATCGACCGATCTACCATGTCCATAAATGGTGGGCCAAACGGCTAGGCTCGGTCTTCCGCGGAATCCTCCTGGGATGCGTGTTGCCCGAAGAAACGGATCTATCCCAAGCCTTCTACGAGCAGCACGATCTGGCCGGCGTTTCTGTTTTTGACCCCTTCATGGGCTCCGGAACGACGATCGGTGAAGCGCACAAATTGGGCCTGACCGCGCTGGGGCGAGACATTAATCCGGTCGCGGCCGAATCTACCCGCGTGGCATTCGGGCCCCTTGACCGGGGCGAATTGGAGGCGGCCTTCCGCAAGCTGGAGCGGGGCGTTGGACGTCGCATTCAGCAATTGTACCTGACGTGCGACTCTCGCGGTCGCCCCGCCGAAACGCTGTACTACTTCTGGGTCATGCAGGCCGGCTGTCCGCATTGCTCGACGCAAGTCGATCTGTTCCCCTCTTGGATCATCGCTCAGAACGCGTATCCGCAACGCAAGCCGGACATCCGGATCCTTTGCCCCTCTTGCGGAATTATCTTCAGCGACGTGCACCACGATGGCGAGACGCAATGCCCAAAATGTTCCACGATGTTTGATTCCGCGCGCGGACCGGCGCGTCGCACGACGGCGTCTTGCCACCGATGCGAGCGGGAGTTTCGCATTGTCGAGGCTGTAGGCAACGGTCCCCCTAACTACCGCCTTTACGGCAAGCTGGTGCTCACGCTCAGCGGCGAGAAGGAATACCTCGCGGCGAATGACGACGACCAAGCCGCGTACGCGCAATGCACTTCGGAGTTGCGGCAGGCGGTCGAGCAGGGAGCGATCATTCTTCCGACGCTGCAGCTCGCGGACGGCTACAACACGAAGCAGGCGATGCGGTACGGATTTAGCGCATGGCGGGACTTCTTCAACGACCGGCAGCTTCTTGCCCTCGGACGACTGCACGCAGCCTTGCGGCAATTGAAAGAGCAATCGCCGCGCGATGCGCTTCTCACGCTGTTTTCCGGTGTGCTGGAGTTCAACAACCGTTTTGCGTCGTATAAGGGCGAGGGGACGGGCGCCGTGCGGCACATGTTCTCTCACCACATCCTCAAACCCGAGCGCCTTCCGATTGAGGCCAACGTCTGGGGCACGCCGAAGAGCTCCGGGGCTTTTTCAACGCTGTTCCGGAGTCGATTGCTCCGCGCGGTCGAATATCGGCTTGCTCCCACGGAGGTCAACGGTGCCGCCGAGAAAGGCAAGGTTTGTTCCGCGCCGTTTACGGGGCACGTGGATGCTTGGCCGTCCACGGGAACGCTTCGAGAGCGTGGGGTGTATTTGTCTTGCGGAGATTCATGCCACACCGAGTTGCAGAGTCGGTCGATGGATCTTGTCGTTACCGATCCTCCGTTCTTCGACAACGTGCACTACTCGGAGTTGGCCGACTTCTTCTACGCTTGGCAGCAATTGGGGAAAGAGCTAGGCCCCATCCGCTCCACGCGAACCGCTGCCGAGGTGCAGGATTCCGACGCATCCCGCTTCTCTCACAAATTGGCAGACG
>JBGQHD010000606.1:0-4065 GCA_041497795.1 Planctomycetia bacterium | reverse complement strand
GGGACAGGGCCAGAGCCGAGCGTAGAATCTGCCCGCCCCCCTCGCCGAACGATCCGTCGATGGTCAGCATGACGATGCTCCCCAAAACGCGCCGTTTCGTCTCGCAGTCCAACTCGTTTTCGTCGTCGTGTGCGGCGTCAGCTCCGTCGTGTCGAACGAGCCGCCGCCCGCCAGCGCCAGCGGGATGAGAAGCTGATCGGCCAGATGGGGTCCGACGGGCATGCCGGCGGCCAGGAACGCCTTGGCTTCGGCAACCGCGGCCCCGGCGACGTTCTCCGCCGGGACGCCGCGCTGGCCGAAGCCGGTGAACATCTCGGTCGCCTCGCCCCGGTCGATGCGGATCATGATCGCATTGCCGGGTCCGGCTGAGTTCTTGAACTCTTCGATCGCCAGGTCGTGTTTGCCGAGGGAGAACTCCCGCGCGACGACGGCCAGCTCGCGCTCGGCGATATGCACCGGCAGCCGGGCGACCAACGCCTTGGCGCTGACGCGGGCCGGCTCATCGCTCACCAGCAGGTGCAGCGGCTGCCAGCGGATTGGCGGCTCGACGTCCACGGAGAACCGCCCGCCGCCGGCCGGAAAGAAGCCTGGCCGTTCGAGCCTCATCGAGATCCGCGCGCCCAGCCGGTTGACGAGTGGCACGAAGACGTCGTGCAGATAATCATACGGCGGAGCATGCGGGTTGTGCGTGCCGCCCGAAAGGGTCAGGCGGCTCGGACCGCTGGCCGTCATGAGCGCGGGCAGCACCGCCTGCAGCACGAGCGTGGCGCTCCCGGCGGTGCCGACGGAGAATTCGTACTGGCCCGGCGTCACCGGGCCGGGGCGGAACGTCAGCGACCGCGACCCCAGCGCCGCGCCCTCAACCCCTGCGCCGCCGATCGCCGCGGCGGCTCGCACGGCGGTCAGATGCTGCGCCATCAAACCGGGCTTCTTGCGGCGTGCCCGAATGTTGTCCAATCGGAACGGCCGTCCGGTGACCAGGGACAGGGCCAGAGCCGAGCGTAGAATCTGCCCGCCCCCCTCGCCGAACGATCCGTCGATGGTCAGCATGACGATGCTCCCCAAAACGCGCCGTTTCGTCTCGCAGTCCAACTCGTCCTCGTCGTCGTCCTCGATATGGCGGATCGTGGATAACAACGAACAGGCACGTAGGCCACTGGCGGCGGCGACGAGGAGGAGGAGGAGGAGGACGAGCAGGACAACAGCGGACGACAGTCGCTTATGGATACAACGGACAATAGTCCGCCGACAAGGTTCAAGCGTTAATCGGCGGCCGGAATCGCGGTCCTAAATACAGGCAGTCTCCGGCAGCCCCATACTTATTGGCCATGTTCGCTTTGCGACGTCCCCGACCCGACCGCTTGAACCGCATCCTGGCCGCCCACGAGCGGCGGCAGTTTTCCTACGCTCAGGTCGGCTGGTCGCTGAACGCCGCCGCACCCCAGGGGGCATTTGTCAATCGCGGCGAGGCCCTACTGGGGCACGGCGAGGCCGCTTTCCGCCAGGCGCGGCAGGCGCTCGCCGAGTGGCGGATGTTTCCCAGCCGATGGCTGCGAGCCTGCACGCGCGAAACCGATGTCTCAGTCGGCAACGTGGTGGCCACCCTGGCGCGATACGCCGGATTGTGGGTCGTGAACACTTGCCGAGTCGTGTACGTGGACGAGGGCGACAGCAACGGCGTGGAGTCGCTGGCCATCGGCTACGGCACCCTGCGCGGACACCTGATGCGCGGCGAAGAGCGGTTCCGCGTGTCGTGGGACCACCGCGACGACAGCGTGCGGTACGACGTCTGGTCGTTCTCCTGGCCGGAGCGATGGATGGCCCGGTGCGCGTTGCCGCTCATTCGCCGGCTGCAGCGGCGATTCGCCGTCGAATCGCCGGCCGCGATGCAGGCGGCGATTCGCGAGATCGACAGGTAAGTGGCATTAACGAGGGAGTCAATCATGGCCGCCGTTGTTGCATCGTCTGTCGCGCCTTCGGCGCACCGCCGAATCACGCGATGGTCCGCCGCGCTGGGCCTCGTCGCCTGGCTGGCCGCGTTGCCCCTACTGCATGGTTGGGCGAAGCTTGACTGGGCCGAAGCGGCGTTGCTCTTCGCGGCGCTGGTCATCTTGCCGCTGGGCCTTGGCCTCATCGAGATGCCGTCGCGACGGGGCCGCGAGCCCGGCGTGTGGCGGTGGGCCGTGCGCTGCCAGTTTCCCGCCGCGCTGCTTCTCGTTGCCTCGCCGGGGTGCTCGACGCCACTCGCCTTGGCGCTCAGCGCTCCCTACTTGCTGGCAACTGTGCTCGCGGCCCTGGCGGGCGTATGGCGGTTCGTGCATCGCCGCTCGGAGAGGCTGGAAAAGTCGGAGTTGCACGAGGTGTGTCTTGAGGCCGCCTTGGTGTATCTGCCCGGCGGAGCCGTTTGGCACCTGCTCGGCCTGCTCGACGTGCCCCTCCTGGGCTTCGAGCCGATCATCGTGCGTCTCACGGCGGTACACCTGCACTACGTGGGTTTTGCGCTGCCGTTGCTCACGGGACTGGCGGTTCGGGAGGTAAGACGTTCTTCCCGCCCCTCGATGCTCGTCTCAAGAGTCCTGTGCATCGGCGTCCTCCTTGGTTTTCCCGTGGTCGCCGCCACCATGACGCTTGCTCAGCACACCGGCTGGCGCGGGCCGGAACTGGCCGCCGTGATGCTGCTGTCGGCCGTGTGCTGCCTGCTGGCGCTGTGGCAAGCGCGGGCAGCGATGGCTGTGCGGCGGCCGGCCGTGCTGATGCTGCTGGCCGTTTCGGCGATATCACTTGCCACGGCCATGGGGTTGGCCGCGATCTATGCCGCCGGTTTGTACCTGGGCACTCACTGGCTCGAGATCGCCGTGATGCTTCCCACGCATGGCGTGCTGCAGGCGATTGGCTTCGCGTTCTGCGGCTTGCTGGCGTGGCACGCGGCTACCGACAACCGCTCTGGCGAGCGGGGGGCGTAAGCCCCCTGATACGCCGAGGCTCTAACCCGCTTCCCATCTGGGGGCTGACGCCCCCCGCTCGTCCGCTCGCCATCCTCACCATCGATCTCTTGACCCTGCTGGCCGTGCGCCGTACCGTTCGCCGCCGCTCCCGCGGACGCTCGTCCGCGCCGGCCCAGTGCCGCCACCGCTTTCAGACACGGAGGTCTACGCTTGGCGAGCCATCCCTTGTCGCGCCCACTCGATCAGTCCCCGAGCGTGTCTCGTCCGGCCCTGCCGGTCCCCCTCTTGGATACGCGCCGCGAGTTCGAGCCGCTGCGGCAGGAAATCCTGGCGGCGGTCGAGGCAGTCTGTTCCTCCGGGCAGTACATTCTCGGCACGGAAGTGACGCGGCTCGAGGAGCGGCTGGCGACTTACTGCGGCGCCCGGCATGCCGTGGCCTGCGCCTCCGGCAGCGACGCGCTCCTGCTGGCCCTCATGGCCTATGATATCGGCCCGGGCGACGAAGTGATCGTGCCCAGCTACACGTTCTTCGCCACGGCCAGCGCCGTGGCCCGCTTGGGCGCTCGTCCCGTGTTCGCTGACATCGAGCCGCGGCACTTCAACATCGACCCAGCCGACATCGCGAGGCGAATCACGCCGGCGACCAAAGCCATCATTCCTGTCCACTTGTTCGGCCAGTGCGCCCCGATGGACGCGATTAACGCGATTGCCGCCCGGCACGGCTTGCGGGTGATCGAAGACGCCTGCCAGGCGATCGGGGCCGAATATCGCGGCGGCCGCGCCGGAGCGTTGGCCGACGTGGCCTGCTTCAGCTTCTATCCGACGAAGAACCTCGGCGGCTTCGGCGACGGCGGGCTGTTGACCACCAACGACGACGGACTGGCCGACCGGCTGCGGCTGTTGCGGCTGCACGGCATGCAGCCGAGGTACTACCACCAGCTCCTGGGCATCAACAGCCGGCTGGATGCCATTCAGGCGGCGATCTTGAACGTAAAGCTCTCGCACTTGGAGAGCTGGACCGCCGCCCGGCAAACCAACGCGGCGCGATACGACCAACTGTTCAAGCGGCACGATTTGGACGGCGCGCTCGTGCTTCCCGCGGCCGTGGCGCATTGTCGCC